>JABMQA010001368.1 GCA_013203545.1 Bacteroidota bacterium | reverse complement strand
TATGGGAGCCCTCGATGTGGTAAGGCAGGCTCCCAATGTGTCGCGTATGAAAATGCTGGGGGCACAGGTAGTGCCGGTACATTCAGGGAATAAAACCCTGAAAGATGCTACAAACGAGGCCATCCGCGACTGGATCAACCATCCCGACTACACTTTTTATATCCTTGGTTCTGTGGTCGGCCCGCATCCCTACCCCGATATGGTCACACGATTTCAGTCTGTGATAAGTGAAGAAATTTGTGAGCAATTGGAAAAACAAACCGGGAGACCCTATCCTGATTATGTAATAGCCTGTGTGGGTGGAGGCAGCAATGCGGCGGGTGCCTTTTTTCATTTCCTGGATAATCCAAAGGTAATATTGATTGCAGCTGAAGCTGCCGGTTTGGGCATCAATTCTGGTGAAACAGCTGCTACTATTGCAACAGGTTCAACCGGTATTCTTCATGGCAGCAAGACCCTGATCATGCAAAATGAGGATGGTCAGATTACAGAACCCTATTCCATTTCAGCCGGACTGGACTATCCCGGTATTGGCCCTCTCTATGCCCATCTAAACGAAATTGGAAGGGTAACGTTTAAAAGCATCACGGATGAACAAGCGCTCACTGCTGCCCTGTTGCTTACGCGGTCAGAAGGCATTATCCCCGCACTGGAAACAGCCCACGCATTGGCTGTTCTGGAAGAAATGCGCTTTACTCCCGATGATGTGGTAGTGATCAACCTTTCAGGGAGAGGGGATAAAGATATGGCAACATTCGTCGAAAGATTTAACTTATAAACCCTGACAGGGCCCGGGATGAAAAACAGAATTGATAATGAACAAACTGACACAATTATTTAACAAAAAGCAGCAGGACCTCCTTGCACTCTATATGATGGCAGGATATCCTGAAATTGATCGTTTGATTGACATCATTCACGCCATCGAAAGCAGCGGGGCCGATATCCTGGAAATTGGTATTCCCTTTTCAGATCCTATGGCTGATGGACCGGTTATTCAGGCAAGTGGGCAAAAAGCCCTGAAAAATGGAATGACCGTTTCAAAACTCTTTGAAATACTTAAAGAGGTCAAAACTACTGTCCCTAAAGTGATCATGAGCTATTTCAATCCCATATACAAATTTGGAATGGAAAAAATTTGCAGCTTATGTGCACAAACGGAAATTGACGGAATGATCATTCCCGACCTGCCTGTTGATGAGTTTGACAGGTTTTATAAAGACCTTTTTCAGGATTATGGCTTGCACTATATTCCCCTGGTTACTGATAAAACCAGCGACGTACGCCTGCA
This sequence comes from Bacteroidota bacterium, assembly GCA_013203545.1. Lineage (GTDB taxonomy): Bacteria > Bacteroidota > Bacteroidia > Bacteroidales > 4484-276 > JABMQA01. The sequence goes on along the minus strand of JABMQA010001368.1, from coordinate 1,712 downwards.
GAAAGCCATCGACAATGGCTCAGGATTTCTTTACCTTGCTTCTGCACACATTACCACAGGAAGCCAAACCGGATTGGAATTTTCGGAGGACTTTAAAAAGAAGGTCAGGGAAATCCAAAAACAAATACCGGTTTTAGTTGGATTTGGGATCAGCAATCACCAGCAATATAAAAAGGCTTGCGCCACTGCCAACGGAGCCATTATCGGCAGCGCTTACATCCGGGCCCTTGAAAATGCTTCAGATCTGCAAAAGGCAACCATAGATTTTGTACAAAAAATCAAACAGCAAAAAAAATCATGATCATACAACTTGAACCGAACCTCGACCAAAACAGCAGAACCCGATTGATCGGAATGGTAGAAAGCTATGGGTTTGAACTGAAAAATATCCGAACCCAGCGTGCAGAATATCTTATCGCCCTGGGAAGCCCGAATATCGACATAAGAGCAATCGGAAACCTTGACGGGGTGAAGGATATTTTTGCGGTGAACGACAAACACAAACTTGTATCCAATAAATGGAAAACCGCCCCAACTGTGATTCACCTTGACAACAATACAACCATCGGTGGTGAGGAACTTTGTATAATGGCAGGCCCCTGCGCCATCGAAAGCGAGACTCAGGTTGAAGAAATTGCCGGTTTCCTGGCTGAAAAAGATGTCAAGATCATGCGGGGAGGTGTTTTTAAACCGAGAAGTTCTCCCTATTCGTTTCGTGGTGCTGGTATTGAAGGCCTGAAGTATTTTTCTTCTATCTGCAAAAATCACGGCATCAAAATTATTACAGAGGTGATGCATGCCGAGCAAATTGGCCAAATGGAAGAATTTGTAGATATTTTTCAGGTAGGAGCCCGCAATTCCCAAAACTACAATCTATTGGATGCACTTGGGAAAACAGACAAACCCATTATGCTCAAACGTGGGTTGTCAGGAACCATTGACGAACTGCTATTCTCGGCCGAATATATTTTCTCAGGAGGCAACGAAAAGATTATTCTGTGTGAACGGGGTATCCGAACCTTCGAAACAGCGTACAGAAACACCCTCGACCTGAATGCCGTACCAACGCTGAAGGCCAAAACCCACCTACCAGTGATCGTAGACCCTTCACATGGAACTGGAAATAGGGAAATGGTGGAACCCATGGCACTGGCAGCCATTATGTGTGGCGCCGATGGTATTATGATCGAGATGCACAAAACACCCGAAAGGGCTATTTCGGATGGTGACCAGAGCCTCACGCTGCCACAGGCCGAAACACTTTTCAGGAAAATGAAAGCTACATGGGATTTCAAAAAGGAATAACTGTATGTTTTTTCTACATTTGCCATCTCAAATTTCTATTTGTAAATTTTAGAATGACAGGAACCTTCTCAAGTAATTCACTCAACCCAGGCAAACGCCTCGTTTCACTGGATGCCTACAGGGGCTTTCTCATGTTCTGGGTTGTGGGGGGCAACTTCCTGATGCACTCGCTTTATACAGCTGACCAGAATGAGGTGTATTCATGGCTGGGATGGCAATTTAGGCATGAAGTATGGGATGGGCTCAATTTCTTTGACACGCTGTTCCCTTCCTTTATGTTTGTTTCCGGTATTGCCCTGGTTTTTTCCACATCAAATGCCATTCGCAAAGGCATGACAAAATCCGGCATCATGCGTAAGGTATCAAAACGGTTTCTTATTTTAATCATTCTGGGCATCATATACAAC
>JABMQA010001367.1 GCA_013203545.1 Bacteroidota bacterium | reverse complement strand
TTGGCACACAAGCATGGCTTGCGTTTTATGTAAGGGGATTTGTTGGGTACACTACTTGGAGAAGGCTTGATTATCCTGCCATGAACATGCCTCCATCACCTCCGTTAAGTGCAGGCGGCAATGTCCCAATGCGCTTTACATATCCCATCAATGAGCAAACATTGAATGGCGTCAATTACACCGCAGCATCAGCTGCCATAGGTGGCGACCTTATGAGTACAAAGCTTTTCTGGGATAAGAATTAGGATTATGAAATCCTTCAAATAATAAAAGGCCGTTACTATGTGACGGCCTTTTTTAAAAATTTACTTTTATCCGGTTTTATTGTTAAAAAAATAAACAACTGCAGAATTGTACAGATTGATTAAAAATCTTTTCAGGATTGCCACTTTAACATGTGTATTAGCAATTTTCTATGTGGGTGAATTCAATCCTGCAAAAGCCCAAAGTATAAATGGGCAATCCGCCGAGGCAATGACAACGCTTTATGAGTACGCCGGAAAGGTTTATGGCACTGACGATAACGTGGTTAACGGCAGGAAATATTTACCCGATCACTATAACGCAAAGGGTGACCCTTATTTCTTGTCTGATATCTGGTTTGAAAGCGCCCTGATCATTAATGGGAAAAAATATGATAACCAGGAAATATTATACAACATCGATATCGAAAAAGTAATACTGAAAACCACTATAAACGACAGTATTATGGTTTTTTTGGTACTCAATAATGAATTCATCGACTCATTTTATCTGGGCCCGTGCCATTTTATTAATGCAGCAAAGCATGGGTTGGGAAGTGAGTTTCCGGGCTTTGTTGAACAAGTTTATTCCGGCAATTTTACCGTGCTGACCAGGCATCACAAATCCTTTGTTTCCGAGTATACAAAAAACACGCCCAATGGCCTTTATTCAGGCACCAAATCGATAAATTATATTTTAAACCATGGGCAAATCGATAAGCTTTCCACAAAAAGATCGTTGCTTGCATATTTTTCTGAATATAAAAAGAAGGTTAAAAATTTTATGCGCAAAAATAAAATCAGGTATAAACAAGGTAACTATTTTCAACTAAACAAACTCTTTGAATACTGTGACGAAATTTCATCAAATTGAGATTCCGAAGAAAGGAATATTTTATACGCTGTTGCTTCTTATCCTCATAACTTTACAGGCCTATTGTCAAAAAAACGAGATATTAATTACCAAAGAGTACAGTAATCTGTCATGGGACGAATTCGTTGAAAAAGCGGAGGACAATTTTGATGTTCATTTCTTTTATCATCCTGATTCAATACCTGGAATAACTGTATTTGTGAAAAGCAGCCCTGCCAGACTTAAGGATGTACTCACTGAAGTTTTTAGCCCCTATGATGTAAATTTATTCCTTGACCGGTTTGGGAATATTTTTCTAACCAAAGGGCAAACCATGTTTACCGGCCTGCCCAAAGATTTTTTTGAATATACCTTTTCCAAAACCAATAAACCCGACACACTAGAATTATTTACAGAACCTGATAAAAATTTCCTTAAAACCAACGATGAATATGTTGCCCAATCACGCGTTGTTGGCACTAAAAAACAAGGCTTGCTCAGCTCACGGGCTGAAGTTAGTGGATTTGTCATTAGCCTGAAAGACAGCTTACCTATAGCTGGCGCCACAGTATATGTTGAGGATTTGGAATCCGGATCATCCACAGATGATAAAGGTTTTTACTCCCTAACGCTGCCAAAGGGAAATTTCACTATGAATGTGCGGAGTGTTGGATTTGAAGAAATTAAATATAAGGTTGATGTTTTGTCGGGCGGGCGCCTGGATTTTTATTTGCCCGATAAGGTATTTCTGATGGAAGCGGTAGAAATTCGTTCACAATCCCACCATAATGTAAGGGGAATACAAATGGGTTTTGAAAAGCTCACAATAAATGATATCAAAGAAATCCCTGTGGTTTTAGGTGAAAGGGATATCATCAGGGTTGCCTTGTTGCTGCCTGGTGTGCAGCAGATCGGGGAAGGTTCATCAGGATTTAATGTACGAGGGAGCCCTGCTGACCAAAACCTTTTTTACATCAGCAATATTCCTGTTTATAATACTTCACATTTGTTC
>JABMQA010001366.1 GCA_013203545.1 Bacteroidota bacterium | reverse complement strand
TGGCCCAAACCGGGTATGGTGATCTTCCACTTAATATTTTCACCCGTTTGAATATCCCATTTATCGGGTAGATCGGTGGAATCAATAATTCCACAGGCAAAAGGGCCGCGGAATTGAGGCCATTGCTTCATATAATCAACCTGTGCAAATAAAGAATTGACCAAACACAATGTGACCCAAAGCGTTACTTGATAAACTAATATTCTCATTTTTCCATCCTGTATTTTTTAAGTCCGGTCATAAAAACCTCAATTTCGCGCAAAGCCGTCAAGACGCGAAGAATTATTTTATTTATTTTCAAGCCTTTGCGACTCTGCTGCTTTGCGAGATATTTGTTTTTTTAAGTTTTTATATCTGGCTCTTTTATTATTTACAAAATTCTCAAAAAAAAATCTCTCATTCATTTTCATAGACTGATTAGTTACGTATTCTTATCCAAATATAGCTACCAAAATCTTATCAAGATAATCAATAAGTTTCAGTTTATCCGCGGCATAATCACAATTGATTTGCAGGGCTACTGCAATCTTTTTGTCAGGATAATAGGCAAATATGGAAACAAAGCCCGGGACAAATCCGGTATGGCCCAAGGCTTTACCAAACTTTGTTTTATAAATAAAACTTCCCATTCCATACGCAAGACTGTCGTCAAGCATTTTGGCGTTGCTGTTGGGGGTGGTGATCTTATTTAAGAGCGAATCGGAGAATAATTGGCCTTCATAATATATTTTTGCCCACCTGGCTAAATCCGGGGTGGTGGAGGCCATACCTCCGCCTGTCCATTCCATCTGGGGGTTAAAAGCATATTTTCCATCTACAACAACTATTTCGGGCATCCTGAACATCTCCGGCAGTTTTGAGTATCCAACCGGTAAATCCTCAATATCCCTTATGATGGCGGCATGGGTTGAAGTGAGTTGCAACGGAATTAAAATCCTGGAATTTACCTCATCGTAGTAGGGGTTTCCTGTTAATTTTTCGATAAGCATCCCAAGCAGTATATAATTGGTATCGGAATAGGACCAGTCTTTTCCCGCTTCGTGAACCGGGCTGTCGTTAAAAATTACTGACAGCCTGTCTTTGTAGGTCCAGATTTTATCAGGATTTGCATGAATTGTGTCCCAGATCTCCGGCTTCATCACATACCTTGGTAAACCGCTGGTGTGCTGCAACAACATTTCGATGGTAATGTCCTGAATGTTTGGTAATAGCCTTAACCATTCAACTTCAGGGAAATAATCAATAATTTTATCCTTGAGTTTAATTTTTCCTTCATCAATCAGCTGCATCACAATGGCTACGGAATAGGTTTTCCCGATACTCCCCGAAAACAATACATGGTCAGCACCCAGGTTTATTTTGTTTTCCACATCTGCATAACCCGATGAATAGTTTTTCTGCATACCCTGTTGACATATGATGGACAAATTCAACCCCGGGATATTGTTATCTTTTACAAGCTGGTCGATGGTATTTGAAATGTCTTCATTTAATTGGGAGCCTGTTTGTTTATTGGAATTCTCACATCCAGATAAACCTAAAAGGATAATTAGGCAAGTAAGGATTGTTTTATACATTTTCATCTTTAAAATCGATTTGAACAAATTTTATTTCTTTTTCTTATTAGCAGGTTCGTCAGGCTTTTCTATGTAATAACCATCGCGCGACAGCAAGTGATCCAGATTGGCAATCCCGTAAACAAGAATGGCTATAGCAATGGCAGCATGTTCCTGGTACTCTTTGATACTTTTGTTGTACAAATCCCTCTCGGTATGCCATATTTCACGATAACTAAAATTATATCCTTTAGGGTCACCGGTTCGAAATCCGATGGTGGGAACGCCTTTTACTGCAAAGGGGCCGCTATCCGTTCCCCAGGCTTTTTTGGGTTTTTCGCGGGGCTCGCGTTGCTCAATTGTAAATGGAAAGTCGGGATTGATGCCGTTTAATGGTGCACAGATTTGTTCAATATCACCCATCATGGCTTCGGGTACGCTGATTCCTGTCGGCACGGTTGGGCCTCCATCGCGATTTACCATATTGGAAATTTTATCCAGTTTGTTCTCGTTCCTGTCAACCCAGTTTTGTGAACCCATAAGGCCAAACTCTTCACCGGCAAAAAGCATGACTAAAATTGTCCGTTTTGGTTTCCCCCCTGCTTCCATGATCAAACGGGCTGCTTCCATGGTTGGTGAAACGCCTGAACCATCATCAACGCCACCGGTGGCCACATCGTATGAATCGAGGTGCCCGCCCATAATCACATATTCATCCGGGTATTCGGTGCCGGGGATAATGCCTATTACATTGTGGTATTTTACCGGACCCATTTTGAAATGGTTTCGGATATCGAATTCGAGCTGAAAATAACGCCGCTCTTCTGCCATCTGCTTAATCACTTCGTATTGATGCTCATCAAGCTTGATATCCGGCACAGTGGGCAGTGTTTTAAATGTCATGCTGTCGATATTTTTCCGGTCGTATAAAGCACAAATTGGCGTTTTGGCCGACTGAATGATACCAAGGATTCCGGCATCGCGCATCTCTCTGTAAAACAAGGCAGGTTCCTCGATGAGTGGTAATAATTCTTTTTGGGGCTCATCCGTACCCCTGTTATTCCGGTTCTCCCTTCTGATTTTATTGTTTTCAGTTTCAACGGATGCATTTTCGATTTTAATGGAATCCCGAATACTGTCAGCCGTCATCGAAAAATCAATGGGCCATCCGTCACTTTCTCCTGAAATCAGCACCCATGCACCTTTCAGCCTTCCTTTCATACGATCGAATTCGGCCTGGGTTTTTGGCTCGATGAGCACATGGCCACGCTGTACGCCCTTTGTTCCCGATGTGTATGAAGGCGTGGCAAAATGCAGGTGCATGCCGTTGTCAGAAATCAGTCGTCCGAACCATGGGCCACGGTTAAAACCAACCGGCAGTTCCCCTGCTTCATCCATTTCTACCTGCATGCCCCATTCCCTGAATTTGCTTGCAGCCCAAAATGCTGCATTTTCATAGGCATCCGATCCTATGGGCCTGCCTCCAAACCGGTTGCACAATACGTCAAGGTGATCCATGGTCCGGTTATCGCTTGTGCCAATTTCGATGATTTTTCTCACCACAGAATCCTGTGTAATTTCTATTGAGTCTCCCGTTACACTTAAATCATCATTTTGTGCATATCCCATTAAGGTGAATACACACGTAAAAATAAAGGAACTGAATACAATTTTCATCTGAATAAATTTAATATCGTGGTTTGTCTTTGATCTCTTCGTAATATTTTTCAACTCCGATTTTTTTCATCCTTCTATTTATATCCACCGACCGCTGATGAAGATGCCTGTCAAAACCAGTAGAATTACATGGGAATTCCGGACATTGAAAACAAAAATCAACTCCCATATTTTCGTGGCAGTCCCTCACTTTGCAGTCTTTGAATAGTTTACAGTTTTCATTTCTGCAGCCACCACAATCCACCGTTGCAAAGTAAGTGAGAATCCCTTTAAAATCCGAATATTTTCGAAACAGCGGTTCATTCAATAAATCGACAAACCTTTCCGCATAAATGTCGAAATCACCCAGTGACTCTTTTAACCGGTTGCTATGAACTTTAATGTCGCCTTCAACAAAGGCGAAGCATTTGCCACAATGTAAGCCACATGGTGCCAGTCTGGTTTTTATTTGTTCGTAGTTCATGGTTACTTTCTTTCCGGTGATTCAAGCACACTGTCTCATTTTTTGATGACGTGGTATTTTATCTGTATACCCTGCAGGAAATTACGCAAGATCTGATCTTTACACAGGCGGTATTGGCTCTGGTCCGGTTTTCGGAAGAATGCACTTAATTCGTGTTTGCTTATGCGCATATCCGCCAGTGCGAGAATCTCCAGAATATCATCATCTTTCAGGTTCAGTGCTATTTTCAGTTTCCGTAAAATGAGATTATTATTCAAACGTTTCTCAGGAACGGGTTGTACCCCTTCCTTTTTACCGCGTTTGTCGTTAATCAATCCATTCAGGAAAATGGCCAGTTGCTTGTCGTGAAGTCCCTGTTGCGCAGGATCATCATCTTTTTTTAACCAATCGCTGATCTGTGCCCGTGTTACCTCATGACCGGCCAGGGCAAAAATCTCAATCATTTTCGAATCGCTGAAGTCGAATGTGTATCGGATACGGCGTATGATGTCGTTGTTATTCATTATCTGCTGATGGCTTTAAGTGCAGCAATTAAATATTTTGGATTATGGGCAGAATCATACATGGGATGTACTTCTTTGCCGGTTTCAAACAACCCATACACGGCCATTTGAGCGGTTCTAACAGAATACTCAACTGTAAATACACAATCTTTTGGGGCTTCGGCAAATTGGCCTAAGAATGCAAAATTAGTAGCACCTTTTACGATGACATCAGGTCTGTCGCCAATGGTCCGGGGCATAAACAAACTATCAATAAAAGGCATCGCAACGGGAATGCAATTTACTTTTCCGGCTTCTACAATTGGTTTCATCAAATCCTGAACCTTCAAGTGATACCAGAGTTCTTCCAGGATTTCTTTTCCCGTGCATTCGGCCATGGTTTTATTTACATGGTTTCCTTTTCTGTCAGGATAAAGTCCGTATCC
>JABMQA010001365.1 GCA_013203545.1 Bacteroidota bacterium | reverse complement strand
GAATTAGGCAAAAAAGAGCCAAGACTTAAACAAGATGGAACTTTGAGAAAATACCCCGCTCGAGAGAAAAAGATAGATAGAAGGGAAACTATAGAAAAAGAAATCAAACAGATTAATAATAAAATTTTAGAATGCCCCGAGCGTATAGACATACGGCAAACAGAAACAAGTGCCTTCAAAACTATTGACAATGAAGCCAAAAAATGGTGGAACATATCAGAAATGATATTTTGGAATAGCAGAAAAAAATTAGCTAAATTATTATTTACTTATTTGCCGGACAATCGTGACCTGTTACCTGTGCTTGATGCAATTACAAGTTCCAATGGCTGGATTAAAAACACAAAACACACACTTGTTGTCAGATTAGAACCCATGGAGATTCCCAGGTTTAATGATGCACAAATGCAACTTTGCAGATATTTGAATAATCAAAAAATAAAACTGCCAAATGGAAAATTATTGCAATATGATGTCGCCGATAATCCATTTAGTGTAAAAAAATAAATCTATAAACTAACGAAGTCTGAATCTATCCTTAATTCGCAAAAAGTTATTTCCATAAGAGATGAAAGCACAAAAACTATTAACCAGTGTTATTCCATTTTCTGGAATATATTTCATTAATAATAAGCTTGATATAATCGCGATTAGTCAACTTATTGATAATGAGTTAAGAATTAAGAGTTAATATAAATGGTTTCCAGATGTTCCCTTATTCATTATTTATAGTAGTTTGGGTTAAAAAGTCTGTTTGTCTGCCAGTTTTTGATAAATGGCCAATAAAAAATCCCGGTTATCGGCAGTCAGGTAATGCATCTCTCCTCCCATTCTATTGAATGTCTTATTATAACGCAGGTAGTAAGCGGGATTATCAATTGGGGGTTCATCGTTTTTGTGCCAATCCCAGTCAGATTTTGCCAAATCGACAATTAACATATAATGGTTGTCAATATGACTCTTTCGCTGGATTTCAATGTTCTGAGCCATGGATAATGACTTTTCAAATATCATGGGGGACATTACTGCCGAACCAATTGACATGTAAACTCCGTAATCAAGGTTGCTGACACTTTGTGAAAAACAGAGAAAATCATTTATAGCAGTTCTACCCAGTGCTGCTCCATGATTCATAGGATGGTTGTATATGATGTCATGACCAATCATTGGATGTCCGGTAAACGGTATCCCCAACTCAAAAGCCCGTGCCTGTACTGAATATTTTTTATAAGGATGAGGGATACTCATAAAACCGGACTCCAATTTGAATCTTTGAATTACCCCAACGAGATCAATAGCTGCGGCTGACTTTTCAGAATTTGTTTCAATTTCCCTTTTAGCCTGTACGATTAAAAATGAAACTTCCGGAATTTGAAGACCTTCCTGTGAGATCATTTTACCGATCGACTCTCCATAGCCCAATCCTTCATAAGCTCCAACAACCAGAGCAAGGTTGATAAAAAAGCCGGTTTCATCCCATATTCCGAACTCTCCATTTTTAACATTTTCACGAACATCCTCACTTGATTTTCCCTGGAAAGCAAACTCCCAATCGTGGATAATGCCGGCACCATTTGTTGCCAGGTGAGTTACCCAGCCCTCATCCAATAGAGCAATCAATGTGGGAGCCATACCATTCTTAATGGTGTGAGCGCCAAAAGTGAGCATTACCGATCTTTCTTTCTGCCTGGCTAACCTTATCCGGAGGGCAGTTTGTTCAATTAGTTTTAGTCCTGATTCTGAAAGACTTGCAGGTTTCTGGATAATAGGAACATGGTCCTTCTCAATATAAACCTTGTTTTTCCTCTCGCTCAATTTTTTGATAATAAGCTGACCCCTGTCTAATTTTTGGTAAGACATCTTTATTTTATTTAAATATTTAGCAAACTTAATAACTTTGGATACTGAGAAAAATCAGGAATAATAATATCGGCCCCTGCTTTAATAAGCCGTTCCCTCTTTTTCACATTCAGGCCATAACGTCTCAGTTCGTTGCTGGCGATTCCAATAGTAATTCCTTCTTTTTTATGTGTTTCCCGTATTTCTACTGGGCCATCGCCAAAGGTGGCAATTTTTCCAAAAGTGGATTCACCTATTATGTCGAGGATACGGTCAAGAACAATTTTCTTTGCCTCCCTGGTGATCTCTCCAACAGCTCCATAAATTCTGCCTTCAAACAGATGATCGTACCCTAAAATGTGGGCTTCTCTTTTCACATCCTCTTCATCAGTACCACTTGCCAGATAAAGTTTAATACCTGCATCATAAAGTCTCTGAAGCAACGGAACAGCATTTTTTAAAGTAAAATCTGATAGCGACAACTCGCCCCGCGAGAATTTTTCTTCGCGTTGTTTTACCATTTTCAGCAACTCATCGTTGAAAATTTTTTTATACCCAAATGCATCAAGCAATTGATCCTCAGCCACACAATCAAATTCCCTGATCAAATCAATTAAACCTTTCATT
>JABMQA010001364.1 GCA_013203545.1 Bacteroidota bacterium | reverse complement strand
GTTCATAGCAATCCACATTTTAAAATCGGATTCGGAAAATCCGGGGGGATAAAAGAGTTACCAACAAGGCGAAGAAAAGACAGAGACAACGATAATGACAAAGAAAATGGTTTGAGAATGAGAAATGAAAGAGAAAAATTGAAAGAAAAAAGATTTAGTTTTTTTGCCCACCCGCAGAAAGAAAAAAGGTATGCCGACACACAATTGGCACATTGCCTTTTGCCCGACACACGGGCAACGCTTTGCAAAAGCCAAAGAGCCAAATCTTTCATCCCTCAATTTTCTTGTATGTAATTTAAAATGATTATCATTGTTAATACAAATCTGCGAAAAAATATTAATATTTAAATAATAAATTATGAATCCAGAATTAGAAAATTTAATAAACATGGCTCTTGCCGATGGTGAAGTAACCGAAAAGGAAAGAGAAATTATTTTTCGCAAAGCTGATAAACTTGGTGAAGATAGAGATGAAGTTGAAATGATACTTGATGGTAAAATTGCTTTAATGAAAAAAGAACAAAACGCAACACAAGAGCAAACTCAAATTCTCAAATCTAATAAAGAAGGTGATTTAAAAAAGTGTCCCTCTTGTGGCGCACCAGTGGAATCTTTTAAAACAAAATGTACTGATTGTGGTCATGAGTTTAGAAATATTGAAGCTGTATCATCTATAAAAAAATTGCATGAAGAATTGCAGAAAATAGAGGAATCTGAACGAACACGTGAGAGATCTTGGACTCAGAAAATCGATGGTGACATGGGAATTCAAAAAAATGTTGCAGCGAGGCAAATTTCCGCCATATCTTCTTTTCCGGTTCCTAATACAAAAGAAGATTTGTTAGAATTTCTTTCTGTAGCAAGTTCAGAAGCCCAAATAAAACTATCTCTTTTCATTATGCATGCTCATCCTGATGCAATGTTAAAAAAAGCTTGGATGGCAAAATGCGAGCAAATTATTATGAAAGCCCGGTTTTCTATGAAAGATGATAAAAAAACACTTGAAGAAATTAATATTTACGCAAACCAACTTAAAATAAAATAAGATGGCAAAATATAGAATATACAATAATAATGATCATGAAACAATTCATGAGGATTATGAAATAGAAGTACCAGTATCAATACAAATTGGTGAAACTATAATTTATTATTCGGTTAGTTATAAGGTTATAAGCATAGTTCATCATATTTCTATTGACCTAAAAACAACAACCGATTTGCATGTTGTATCTAATGAAACCAAAAACTAAAAAATATGGCACTATTTGGTAATAAATCAGAAGGCGGATTAATGGATGTTATCCGTTGCGACGAACAAGAATATCTTGTTTGGAAATGGCATCCAAGTGGCGAAGCCACATCTACAAAAAAAGAAAATGCGATTCGTTGGGGAAGTAGTTTACGTGTAAAAGATGGTGAAGTCGCAGTATTCGTTTACAAGCAAAAAGACGGAACATTACAGGACTTTATTAAAGGCCCTTCAGATGATATTATAAAAACAGCAAACTTTCCTATAATAACTAATATAATCGGTCTTGCTTATGCGGGTAAATCACCATTTCAGGCTGAAATCTACTTTATCAACCTTTCAAGTAATATTCAGATTAAATTTGGAATTCCTTACTTTGATGTTTTTGATCCAAGATTTTTAGATTTTGGTGTTCCCACTGCTGCAAGAGGTTCAATTACTTTCAATATTACTGACTATGAAGGATTCGTGAAACTTCATAGAATGATTAACTTTGAAATAGATGATTTCAGAAGCCAAATAAGAGATGCTGTTGCAAAATATGTGAAAGGAATTATTACTAATCTATCTCGCGAAAAAGGGATTCCGGTATTGCAACTAGAAACAAAAATCTTAGAAATAAACGATTTAAGTCAACCAAGGATAAAAGAAGCTCTTGAAATTGATTTTGGTGTAAATCTTAAACGCTTTGATCTTGCAACTATTGAATTTGATAAAGAAAGTGAAAACTATCACGAACTAAGAAGAGTTACTGCCGGACTTCAAACCAAAAAAATGGAGGTGGAACTTGATATTGATTTAAAGGACAAAACAATGCAGGTTGAAGGCAAGAATATTAACGTTTATCAAATTGACAAACAAACGGAAGTGCTAAAAGCTGCTGCTGAAAGCCTTGGAACTATGGGTAATATTGGTGGCGGTGAAGGAGGCGGAGGCGGCATGAATCCAGCAGGTATGATGACAGGCATGATGATGGGCGGAGCAATGGGAAATCAAATGGCAGGCATGATGAATAATATAGGACAAAATCAGCAACCGCATCAAAATTCACCACCACCACCACCACAAATTCAATACTGCATTTCGGTAAATGGTCAAACTTCTGCACCATTCAATTGGCAACAACTTCAACAAATGGTTCAAAACGGACAATTACAAAAAGATACTTATGTATGGAAGCAAGGCATGGCTGGTTGGGAATTAGCAGGTAATGTGCAAGAATTAACTGCATTATTTGCTGCAGTACCTCAACCGCCACCACCTCCTATAATTTAACATTATTAATCCTTATAAAAAATGCAAAAAGTAAGTAAATTTTTAATAAAAGATGATGAGATAATCATACTTCATGCTATTTCTAAAAATGGCCAAGAATATAAACTACCAAGCAATGTAAAATTTATTGATCAGATTAACAAATCAATTGAAAATTCTAATAATTGCAAATTAAGTTCATTCTCTTTTACATTTTATCAAAATCAACAGTTGCCAATATCTGCAACTAATAGGAATAATCATTAAAGAAGGTGATATAGTTGGTGCATATGACGATGATTCTGGGATTACATGCGCTACTCTGCACTTATGTAATAATCCAACTGAAGAAGATATTGACAGGGTAATAGTTTCTGGTCGTAATAAGCATAATGAAATCATTTTAAAAAATGTTGAAATATTTGGAATTTATATTAATGCTAAACCTCCCGATTATTTATGGATTGAAATTAATAATGCAAGTTGTGAGTTGAATATACCTGTTTATTGTCTTTCTGATTGTGGATTATTACAAACACAATGGTATGATAATAATAAAAAATATAATTGTATTAATTCAGAATTTTTAAAAATCAAAGGTATTATTAATTGTAAGTAACAACCAAGCTCAATGTCAGGTCTCACAAGCCAGCGCTAAACCAAAACCTGTCCAAGAGCTTGTCGGTCTGCCAACGCTGACTTTGCCGTCACCACAAAAACTAAATCTTTTAAGACTGAGCAAACGGAATGACTGAATTGAAAAATTATGTCAAACCATTGACAGACAAGAACGCCCAGTTGGTAACATGGGCTAAAAGCAAGTGGGCAGATAGTGCTAATTTGAAGGGTATTGCATCTAATAAAATTTATTGTAATTTGACAGTTTTGTGCTTCGAAATGCACGCCAGCTCTTAGCCCGAAACCGTTAGGGATAATTAAACAATAAATAAAATGAAAAGCTCATTAGTTCTTATTATTAGTCTAATCATTTGTATCGAATTTTCAGGATGTAAAAAAGAGAATTCAGATATTCATGATACAGCTGATTATGATACTGTTTATCCTGGGGGCTACTACCCGAGCTTTCCGAATACATGGTGGAAATACATTGTAAATGATTCCGAAATTTCAATTATCGAAGTAAGCGAATCGTATGTATTACATTCTTATAAAAACGCTCAATATGACACCTCCTCATATTCAGAACCTAAATATGTTCCTTTTGTTAATTCACAACCAATTTATGGATATATGAAATTGCAGCAGATAATTCCTCCTTATGGAAAACATCAAACCTTATGGCCTATTTTATCCGAAGAAATCGGGTTTAAATTTGATCGGTATTGGAGTGATAAACGATACGGTGATTTTGCTGAACACGTTGAAGTAGTGAATAAAATATTCAACGGTTCTGATTCATTATTAAAACTGGAAGGTCATTGGGTATATGGACCTTTAGTAAATAATAAGTCGTATCAAGTTTTCACCAAAGGAATCGGGTTAACCTCAGGTATAATTGTTGATACCGTTAACAACGACACCATTACAAAAAAAATTCTTATCGATTACTTCATCGGCAATTAATTACCGCTTATTGCAGATCATCGCACATATCAGTATTTGGATAACTAAGACAAAGATTTGAAAACAGTACACATTTTAATTATTGCACCAGTAGTCCTATTATAAAAGGCCATTGAACCAACAGGAAAAGTACTGTTTTTAAATGTTTCGACACATGGATGTATCAACTCCATACTTGACCTGAAACAGCTTCTGAATTGGTAAATATGAGGAGAAAAAATCATCTATTACAGCACAGAAAATATTTAGAAAAAATCACTACGGGCCAATCAGATCAAAAGGCAGTATCCTTCCAATCTCAATCTTTTCAGGCGATACTTCTGCCAGCACCGGTATTACCTCAACACCCTGCTGAAATGCCTGCAACAGTGTTTCTGCGTAATCGGGATCAATATCCCATGCCGGCCCGAACATTTCCACATCGGTGCGCTGGATAATGAAAAGCATCACTGCCCACATTCCCTGACGCCGGATCTCAGTTAATTCCTCTAAATGTTTTTTACCCCTGGTAGTCACTGCATCGGGAAACCTGGCCCACCTACCCTCTTTCAGTGTTACATTTTTTACCTCAATGAAACATTTCTCACCCTCCTTTTCAGCAAAAAGATCAAGCTGTACGTTTATGGGATGCCATCCCTGGAAGCTTTGAAATCAGGTGGTTCATCGTTTCCGGAAATTTCTTTCCGTATGATTGATAATATCATTTCGAGGGATGGCATCCCTGCCGTTGTTTTAGCATGTTGTCCAATGGGCCCCTTTGGAGAACCG
>JABMQA010001363.1 GCA_013203545.1 Bacteroidota bacterium | reverse complement strand
ATGCAGGGTGTGATGATTATATTTCGAAACCAATAAAGAAAGAGAAGCTTTTGAAAATAATAGTAGATTTGTTAAATAAATAGTTTCAGGTTTTTGAAGGTGTCAGGTTGGAAAAGTTTCAGGTTAAAGAAAGTTTCAGGTTAGAAAGTTTCAGGTTGAGGAAGGTTTAAGGTTGAAGAAAGTTTCCGGTTGGAAGGTTCAGTAAAAATGATTCAAGTTTATAAACCAAACCTGCAAACCTGAAACCTGCAAACCTGAAACCTGAAACCTGCAAACCTGAAACCTGCAAACCCCAAACCCCAAATTTTCAGCAATAAATTTATTAATTATTCGATTAAAACTGAAAATCATTATTTTTGCCAAAATCGAAAAATAATTTATCCAACCAATAATAATTTTGAACAATGGAAGATTTTAAAAGTATTGATGACATCCTGGATTTTGCGATCAATTCGGAACAGAGTGCAGTTGAATTTTACAGTCAACTGGCAAATGAATCCAGAAATGAAGAGATGAAAAAGGTGTTTCTCCAGTTTGCCAAAGAGGAAATGGGGCACAAAGCCAATTTAACCCGTATTAAAACCGATGGGTCATTTACATTAAAAGATGAAAAAGTTATCGACCTTAAAATGAGTGATTACCTCGTTGATGTTGAGCCCACACCCAATATGCCCTATGAGGATGCACTCGTGCTGGCCATGAAAAGGGAGAAGAATGCTTTTAAACTCTATTCCAACCTGGCAGAAAAAGCGCCAAATGCACAATTGAAAAAGATATTTCAGTCGCTCGCCCTGGAGGAATCCAAGCATAAGCTCAGGTTCGAGTTGGAGTATGATGATTATGTTTTGAAAGAAAATTAAGAATCAGATTCTCTCTGATAAATTAAATGACCCCGGGGCAACTTCCGGGGTTATTTTGTTTGGTGGTGCATACTGGAAATCAAAGGAAATTCTGGTGATATACATTTCTGAACACCCTTTGTTTACAAGTATTAAAATAAGTTATCAGGATAATATTTAAATTTGCCGGCGTTTTATTTGGATAATAAACCAGCAGAAATTGTTATATGGAATTTGTAAATCCTTTGTTTCTATTTGGCCTCTTTGCGATTGCGATACCGGTTATTGTTCATTTGTTCAATTTCCGGAAATTTCAAAAGGTATATTTTACCAATGTCAAATTTATTGAAGAACTCAAGCAACAAACCCAAAAGCAGTCGCAGTTAAAGCACCTGCTGGTATTGCTATCCCGGATTTTAGCCGTAATCTTCCTTGTTCTGGCATTTGCACAACCCTATATTCCGGTCTCAAAAAATGATACTAAAAAAGAGGTCAGGAATGCCATCAGTATTTATATCGACAATTCCTTCAGCATGGAGGCGCAGTCAACAGAGGGGATGCTACTGGACGAGGCCAGGCAAAAAGCAAGGGAAATTGCCTCGGCATATAAAAATTCCGATCAGTTCCAGTTGCTAACCAACGATTTTGAGGGAAAGCATCAAAGGTTCGTCAGCCGGGATGAATTCATCGAAATGGTTGATGAAGTTGGTGTTTCATCCGTAACGCAAAAAATTTCGGATGTATTTAAACGGCAATCCGATCTCCTGAAAGGAAACATGCCTTCCAATAATGTCGCCTATTTGATTTCTGACTTCCAGGAAGAGATATCCGATTTTTCAAATATCTCTCCGGATACCTCTATCATGGCTTATCTTGTGCCTGTTGAGGCATCCAAAATTGATAACCTTTATATTGACAGTGTGTGGTTCGAATCGCCGGTTCACAGGATCAATCAGCTGGTTTATCTGAATTGCAGAATAGTAAATGCTTCGGAAAATGATTTTGAAAAGATACCGGTTAAGTTGTTGATCAATGACCAGCAACGTGCCATTGCCAGCTTTGATGTGAAATCCGGAGAGGATGTTGTTGTTACAATGCCCTACACCAACAATGAAGATGGCATACAAAACGGCAGGTTGGAGATTACTGATTATCCCATTACCTACGACGATGTATTTTACTTTGCCTATGAAGTGAAATCAGAAATACCGGTACTATCCATCTATCAGCTGAAGGAGAGTCCCTATTTGAAATCCCTGTTCGGGGAGGATTCGGCTTTTATTTACCAGAGTGAGTCCGGCAGCAGGCTGAATTATGCATCCTTTAACAGATTCGACCTGATAATTCTTGATAATCTTAATAACATATCGTCAGGGTTAACACAGGAGTTGTTAAGATTTGCTGAAAATGGAGGTACCATTGCGCTGTTTCCAGGGATTGATCAGGATATCACAACTTATCATGAATTTGCACTTGCACTGAAATTACCAACCTATAACGGGCTGGATACTTTTCAAACCCGGGTAGAGCAGATCAATTTCCAAAGCAAGGTGTTTGATGATGTTTTTGAGTCGATTCCCGAAAACATTGATTTACCGGTTGTTTTCAGGCACTATCCCATATACCGGCAAACCAGGTTGATGGTGGATGTATTGCTTGAAATGCTGGATGGCGACATTTTTCTTTGCACCATTCCGGTGGGCAGGGGTAAACTATACCTCTTTGCAACTCCGCTTGATGCCGAATGGACCAACTTTCCGAAACATGCTATTTTTGTTCCCACGATGTATAAAATGGCATTGTTAAGCAACCCGGTGCCAGGTTTGTACTATACAATTGGTGAAGATGAAAAAATTACCGTTGATAGAATTTTTGAAAGTGGTGATCAGATTTTTAAAATCAGGGATATCGGGGGTAGCTTCGAAATAATACCCGAAATCCAGCCTGATAACGCCCAGTTAAGTATTTTTACCCGGAATCAAATTTTGAATGACGGACATTTTGAATTGATTTTTGACGGTCAGGTGATTTCGGGGGTGGCTTTTAATTACAACCGCCTCGAATCTGATTTGTCACACCGGTCCAAATCGGACCTTGAAAATGATGTAATGGAATTTGAGCTACAAAACTTTGCTGTGATTGCCCCGACCGAAAAGTCATTATCAGGAGTAATTCGCGATATAAATCAGGGAATACAGCTCTGGAAATTATTTGTAATACTTGCCCTGCTATTTTTACTGGCCGAAGTATTATTGATACGATTTGCAAAACATTGAAAACTGTTATAAAAATTATGAGAATATTAGCGGAAGATGCGGTAGGGTTAATCATTGATATGCAGGAAAGATTGTATCCACACATTGATGGATATGAGCGGCTAACCCGGAATACCGAAATTTTGATTGAAGGCCTTAAAGCCATTGGAATTAAGATAATGGTCACCGAGCAGTATACAAAGGGATTGGGATTTACAATCGAGCCGTTGAAATCCCGGTTAGATGGCATCGACTTTATCGAGAAAACTGCATTTAGTTGTTGTGATGAGCCTGTGTTTTATGAAGAACTTGCACTGTCGGGTTCGAGATATGTGATAATGGCAGGCATCGAAACACATGTATGTGTGATGCAAACAGCCATCGATCTGGTAAACAATGGTTATATTCCTGTGGTGGTTGAGGATTGCGTTTCCTCACGGTGTTTAAATGATAAAAATATGGCGATTGAGCGGTTACGCCGCGATGGTGCGGTGATCACAACTTACGAATCGGTATTGTTTGAGCTGTTGCGTTATTCAGGAACAGAGGCATTTAAGAAAGTTTCAAAACTCGTAAAATAATTATTTTGTATCTCTGAGGTTATGGTTGACGATGAAAATACAATGATGGAAGAAGAATCCGATGCCCAGCATGATGGGGTAGAGGAGCAGTCAGGCGATGCAACAGGTGGTCAGTATAAGGCGATCGCCCTGGCTGGTATGTACGAGAACTGGTTTTTGGATTATGCCTCTTATGTAATTCTGGAAAGAGCAGTTCCTGCCGTTATTGATGGATTGAAGCCGGTGCAGCGACGCATACTTCATGCCATGAAGGATATGGATGATGGACGCTATAACAAAGTTGCCAACATCATCGGGCAAACCATGAAGTTCCACCCACACGGTGACGCTTCAATCGGTGATGCACTCGTGCAGTTGGGGCAAAAAGAATTATTGATAGATACGCAGGGTAACTGGGGAAATGTGCTTACCGGCGACAGTTCTGCCGCCCCAAGGTATATCGAGGCCAGGTTGTCAAAGTTTGCCCTCGATGTGTCATTCAATCCAAAAACCACCACCTGGAAGTCATCCTATGACTGAAGAAATCGCGAACCGGTCGCATTACCGGTTAAATTCCCGCTTT
>JABMQA010001362.1 GCA_013203545.1 Bacteroidota bacterium | reverse complement strand
GGCCTGTCTTCGGCAACAATCCCATCTTTAAGATTTGCTCCGTTGCCTGCTACATTTTTCATCTCTTTTCGGAAAGATTTGTACATTTCAGGGATTAAGGAGTCTTCAGGCGAAAATTGATTGATAGCATACAGATCGGCTATCGCGTGGTGGGATGTTTGGATTGGGACATTTAATCGTTCCTCTTTCTTACAGCCGCTGATCATTGTAGCCGCAATAAATAAATAAATAGGTTTCTCATGTTGTTTGGAATTTTTAATTAGTAAAATAATAAATTAAAAGTGTATTATTATTGGATATTCTTCAATATGAAAAATCCGATTATTAGGCTTTAAACCAACTCTAAAAGGGTACTGCATTTTTCAATTTTTTTTACAAATATATAATAAATTCATATCAATACAATATTTTTTATTAACATTTTCAAATTACAAAATAATGAGCATGTTTTTAATTCAAGTGTGGTAGGTTCCTCCAATGATATACCTTCAGAAGTATCACGTGGGTGGCTCCAGGAGTGTAAGAAGTCCGATATCAGGTCATTTATGTTTGGTCTGGTTTGCTGACAAATGAAATTATTTCTGTTTAATCAGTTTTTCAACCCAAACACCATTTTTTGTGGCGATTTTCACAAAATAGATTCCATCCTTTACAGGTAAACCGTTTCCATTAGTCCCATCCCACAATAGCTGCTGATCGCTTAGCTGAGAATGATCCAGGATTCGTATAAGCCTTCCGGAGACATCAAAAACCCCAGCAAAATAAATGTGATCAAGGCGTTCATCACCAGAGAAGGAAAAGCTATTTTGCGAAGGGTTCGGGAAACAATCAAAGGCAGACAGAGAAATATTTATATTTTCCGAGAGTCCGGTGTATGGATTATAGAAATCAATTTCGTCAATCCATGCTTTGTTTTCAAACCCCGGTGAAGGTATCTGGTATCCGCGCGAAATGGCCCATTTAAACTGATGCATTCCCTGAGGGATGAAAAAAGTGTCGCAAACCCAGTCGTTGTCCCAGGTATAGGTTTTTAAGATATGTTCATCCATGGTGAAAATCATTCCCTGTGCCACGCTGTCAAATGAGACTTTGGTTGCCAGTGTCATAAAAATATCCGTATCGAAACAGAGTTTAATGGAGATTGCCGAGTGCTGGTTGGTAGACATCACCGGGGTGACCAGTGAAAATTCTCCTGCAAACGATTCTTCGATGGTTCGGCTCCAGGTTTGAAATCCGGTCATGTTAAAGTTGTCGAGTGCGTCCTCATCTTCAAAGCCGATGACATCATAGGGAGTTAACCCGACTGACAGATTGTTTTGATCCGGATCGATCTCAAAAGTCTCGTGAAATGTATAAAATTGATCAGCCGCCACTTCAATATCATACGTTCCCGCGTAAAACGGATCGAAGTTGAAGTAACCATCACCATCAGTCCACACAGTATCAACAGGTATATTCCCGACAACCACCTCCGCATTGGCAATAGCGTAACCATCCTGGTCTTTTACCATTCCGGTCAATACAAACGGGCTAGCCGGCTCCAGTAAAACTTCCAACTCGGTGGCACCGGATTCATTGATATTAATGTCTTCAAATTCCTGTGTTTCATATCCAAATGCTGAAAAGCGTACCTGGTAATCTCCTGGATTCAGAAGCCTGTAGAACCTCCCATAATCCGCATCACACTTATATTCGTAACGTCCATTGGGAATATTGTCGATCCCTTCGATGAAAATCATTGCAACTACCGGGTCATCAGTGTTGGCGTCTTTAACATGGCTTGTTAAAATTCTTTCATGCACCCGCTCAAGCAAGTAAAGTTGTGATGCCAGGTTAGCAACGCATACAGGTTCGATATCCGAAGGATCGGGTATGAAATCCTGTGCCAGTTCCACTGAATATGAAATAATCCCGTGCCGGCCATAGGCATAATCCATCGTACAGCCCGTTAGAAGTGTAATTGAACCAACGGTGGTTTGGAAATAATATCCACTGGCAAGTCTTGGTGTCATGAGCGCCAGTTCGTTCGCAAGTGTTTCATACAATAGGTGGTCCGGTGTTAGATAGTTTTGTGTATTGTGTGCCCAGGGATACAGGAACTTTTCACCGTAGCTGTGGTATGACAATTCTGTTACAAAATGGTGCTGTGCCATCAGATTGCCCATTGCCTGGGAACAGGGTTCGGAAAATGAGTAGGGCCCGCGGTAGGTCTCCCTGAACCAGGGAGCGCTGTTCCAGTCACCACCCCAGTAAATACCGTAATTTCTATTGGGATCAACGCCATCGGGTTCAATCCAGTCGGGGAGGAAAGGATCGATCTGGTGGTTGCCGTTGTTATCGCGGATGGTTTTTCGCCACCAGATTTCAAGGCTGTCCATTACAAGTTTATACCCATCGGGATTCACCAGCGGAACGATCCATATCTGGTTGTTATCGATGGCATTTGTAATCGCCGGATCAACACCATAATTTGAAAAAAGATGCTCCGTGAAATTGAGAACCACTTCAACGCCAATGGGTTCACGGGCGTGGTGGACAGCATCGTACAGCAATGTGGGCTCATCCTCATCCAACTCAGGATTATCTGAAATTTTTAGCGCCCAGATTTCATGTTGATAGGCTTCATAAGCGGGATAACCTGCTTCAAAATATAACTTGCCGAGACTGTTACCGATGTCATGCAAAACACAGATATCAGGATGGGTGGTTGCATAATCCTGCAATATAGCCAGGATTTCATCATAGGTGTGGTAACCCTCCAGCCGCAATCCCTCCACCAGGTTTTCAGTAAGATATTCCCTGGTAGTCCGGATTACAGGATCCAGCTTTTGATCCTGTAAAAGACGGAGTTGTTCAGGGGTAGCCATAAGATCGATATGGACATTTTTATCAATATCAACGATCTCCATACCCCAGCTTCGGATTGTGTTTATCAATTCCGGATTACCATACCGGATTCTTACGATGGATTGATTTTGGGAAAAGGTTACATTGCAGGAAAGCAGGAACAGACCTGCGAAAAGCAGTCGTAAAAAGTGTGTCATAATTGATATAATTTTGTAGTCGTCGCGGTAAAGGTAAAAAATTTATGGATATATGTACACGGGGATTCGACAAACTACCCGCGCCGGGGGGCATAAAACATAAATTCGTGGACAAATAACCGATCAAAGAAATATTAATTCTACACACTGGTGAACATCAGATGGGTGGAGAATGAATACGAACCCCTATTTCATCCACTGCTCCCCTTTAAACGGCTCAACCTCAATTTCTGTGATCTTATTAAACTCCTCTTC
>JABMQA010001361.1 GCA_013203545.1 Bacteroidota bacterium | reverse complement strand
TGCGAAATTCGACTGGCCCCATCCCGATTCAGCGATGGCCTGTGCCATAACCATTTTGCCGGGAATTATGTCAACCCTGAAGAGAAGGGTATCAATTAACCGTTCAAATTCATCTTTTGATAAATTTGGTTTAAACATATCCTGATCAAACTTGTATTTTCCTGCAACCTTGTTTAGCCAGATAAGTTCCGCTTTGTTTCCTGAAACCTTTTGATAACTTGATTTGAGATCTTTAATTTTATTGTGAACGGATAATACCTTCTTGTTGGCCTCAACAATTTTGGGATAAAAATCCAGAATAAATTGTTTATGCCCGTCAGGTAATGGTTTGTTGGTTTTAATTTCAGATTCATCAAAAGTATCTTTGGTTTCTGTGTTTAGACACGAAAATAACATGACCATTAAAAAGAAAGCTGACAGGAAGGTTATGCATTTTGAAATAGATTTTTTCATATTCTTTAATAATTGGAATTACATTAGCAGCGAAAATAATAAAATTCTGTAATTTGTAATAAAATTCCAAAAGTTTTGAAATTGGCAATTGAATGATTGTACACCAAAGCTAAATATAATTAAATTTGTTTCATTATTTTAGCAGACAATACTGTAACACATCACGATGTATGGCAGCAAAGGATGGAAATAGAGAACTTAATGCGTTGATTAGCTTGCTTGATGAGCCGGATGTTAAGATTTATGATCATATTCGTGAAAAAATATTCTCGTATGGCGTTGATGCTGTTCAGGCCCTTGAAGATGCCTGGGATCATTCTTTCAATGATATTATACAAAAAAGAATTAAAATTCTTTTACACGATATTCAGCTTGAGAATTTATCATTTGAATTGAATAAATGGCGGTATTACCATAGCAATGACCTGTTACAAGGATTTATTCTTATAGCTAAATATCAATACCCGGATCTTGTCGAAAAGGTGATCCTTGATAAAATCGGTCAGGTAATTCAGGATGTTTGGCTTGAAATAAATAACAACCTTACACCTCTTGAAAAAATTAAAGTTATTAATCATATCTTCTATGATATTCATAAATTTTCGGGGAATAAAGCAAACCTACATTCTCCACAAAATTCGTTTATCAATACCATTTTTGAAACAAAAAAAGCCAATCCCATATCGCTGAGCATCATTTATATGGTGGTGGCACAAAGCCTGAAAATTCCTATTTACGGTATCAACCTCCCCCAGAATTTCATTATGGCTTATGCCAACAGAATAGTGGATAACCCATCCCGTTTCAGAAAGGAAAACATTCAGTTTTACATCAATGCCTTTAATAAGGGAGCCGTTTTTACACGGCGTGAGGTAGAATTGTTCATCAGACAGATTAACCTCGAAATGCAGGATTCCTATTTTTTGCCGTGCAGTAATGTTGAAATACTACATAGGGTTTTTAACAACCTGATACATGCCTTCGAAAGCGCCGGAAATCCTGAAAAAGTGGCTGAATTAAAAAAGTTGCAACAGGTGTTGGAATAGAAGGGTAAATGGAGTAGTGGAGTAGTGGAATAATGGAGTAAAGGAATGATGGAAAAGGTAATTAACTGAATTTCTACCCTTTCATTTCGATATAATCAGGGATGTGATCAAGAAAACGGTAGGTACGGTTTTTGAAATCTATTTTGCATCCATAGTGCTCCATTCCGTTTGTTACAAACAGGTATTCCACATTAAACTTAATGTTGTACATAGCGGCCTGATCAAAAACCTTCTGGGCAATTTTAACGGTGTGTGCTTTACATTCAACAAGTAGTAATGCTTCACCATTCCTATTGAAAACAACTATATCCGATCTTTTGACCATTCCATAGAGCTTCAGTGATTTTTCAACCGCAATCAACGAAAGTGGTGTCCCTTTTTCTGAAATCAGATATTTCAAAAAATTTTGCCTCACCCATTCTTCGGGTGTCAATGCAACATATTTTTTTCTGATTTCATCAAAAATTTCATTTCCATTGTCACTCTGCCTTATTCTGAATTCATATTGAGGAAGATTGAGATGCTGCATGGTTAACCTTTTGGGGATCAAAAGTATCAATTATCCGGTGTTTTACACTACTTTTGCGTTGGAATAAACAAATAACTTTTTCGCCATGAAAACCAAGAAAGAAATTGTACAGAATTGGTTACCAAGATATACAGGTACTTCCCTGGAGGATTTTGGGGATTATGTCCTTCTTACTAATTTTAG
Source organism: Bacteroidota bacterium (assembly GCA_013203545.1). Classification (GTDB taxonomy): domain Bacteria; phylum Bacteroidota; class Bacteroidia; order Bacteroidales; family 4484-276; genus JABMQA01. The sequence continues at coordinate 1,907 of JABMQA010001361.1, read as the reverse complement.
TAAGTACACCGAGCTTTTTGCCCAATGGCATAATGTGGAAGTTTCGGGGACGGGCAGGGCTATGTCAAGTGTTACTGCCGGAAATATTACGATGATTAACTTCGGGATGGGTAGCGCCAATGCGGCTACTATTATGGATTTGCTCAGTGCAAAAAGGCCGAAGGCCGTTTTGTTTCTTGGAAAATGTGGCGGCTTAAAAATGAAAAACCAACTGGGCGATCTGATTTTGCCCATTGCCGCCATTCGTGGCGAAGGAACTTCCAACGATTATTTTCCGGGTGAAGTACCGGCTTTACCTGCGTTTAGCCTGCAGAAAGCTATTTCGACAACCATCAGGGAACATAACCGGGACTACTGGACCGGCACAGTTTATACCACCAACAGAAGGGTTTGGGAGCATGATGAGAAATTTAAAAAACATCTACGCAAAACACGAAGTATGGCTATCGACCTGGAAACGGCCACCATTTTTATTGTGGGATTTTACAACCAGATCCCGACAGGGGCACTATTGCTGGTCTCCGATCAGCCCATGATTTCGACGGGCGTAAAAACCGAGAATAGTGATCAGCATGTTACGCAGAATTTTGTTGAAGAACATTTGAAAATTGGTATCGAGTCCCTTAAGCAACTCATCGAAGACAGGGCTACAGTTAAGCACCTCAGGTGGTAATCCAAACCTGGAAAATTTCAGTACCAGATGAATTTTGAAGACATACTCAACGATTTAAAACGCCGGATTTTCCACCCGGTTTATTTCCTTTACGGTGAGGAGCCGTTCTATATCGACAAAATCAGTAAATCCATCGAAAAAACTGTTTTAAGCGAAACGGAAAAGGAGTTTAACCAGCTTATTATATATGGCAGGGATACCGATAGCAGCCAGGTAATTGCGCTGGCCAGGGAGTATCCGTCATGGGGAAGCCACCGGGTTGTTATTGTCAGGGAAGCGCAGGATCTTAAGAATATCGAAAAAGATGAGAAGTTGAAAGCTTATCTCAGGAAGCCTGTTCCCACCACTATTCTTGTTTTTGATTATAAGTATAAAAAGATTGACAGGAGAACCGAATTTTCAAAACTGGCTCAAAAGGCGGGTGTACTCTTTCATTCGGAGAAGTTACGTGATTACCAGATCCCCGACTGGATTGAAAGCCAGATAAAGGGCAGGAATTTCACAATTGATCCGCGGGCTAAATTTATCCTCACCGAAGCGTTGGGCAACGACCTGAGTAAAATTGAAAATGAGCTCAACAAACTGGTGATAAACCTTAATGAAAACACCCATGTTACGCCTGAAATCATTGAGCAAAATATCGGTATCAGCAAGGATTATAATATTTTTGAGCTGCAGAATGCGCTTGGCAAAAAAGATGAGGTGAAGGTTTTTAAAATAATTCATTACTTTGCATCAAATCCCAGGGACAATCCGGCCATCATGGTTATCGCCATGTTGTTTTCGTATTTCAAAAAGATCTTCCTATTCCATTTCATTTCGGATAAGTCCGAGAATAACCTGGCAGCACAACTATCCATTAACAAGTTTTTTGTGAAGGATTTCAGGGAAGCAGCCAAAAACTACTCTTCCCACAAGGCCCGTAAGGTGTTCTCGATCCTGAGGGAGTACGACCTGAAAGCCAAGGGCGTTGAATCTGCTCCCATAGCCGATGGCGAAATTTTGAAAGAGATGGTGTGGCGGATAATCCGATGAATTGGATATGATGGGGAAAATAGACGCAGATTTTCGCTGAAAAGCGCGGATTAAATCATAGTAAACCTTAGAACTCCTGACCCAATGGTTAATAATCAATTGTTTAAGAAATTTTTCTCGTATTTCATATTGTCGCAGTTTATTCCTGAAGTGTATTTTTCTTAGTGTTTCTAAGTGAGCTAAGTGTCTAAGTGGTTGA
>JABMQA010001360.1 GCA_013203545.1 Bacteroidota bacterium | reverse complement strand
AATGATTTGTACCAGTTGTAAAGATCATCGGTATTTTCAATCAGGCCGACCTGTCCATCCGATTTTTCATAACCCTTAAAAAGCACCAGTAAATGCGGAAATGTACAGGAATATCCGGGTATATTCTCAAGCTTGTGGCTGGATGGTATATCAGAAATTTTATATTCGATAATCTTCAACTGTGAATTTTCATCTATCAGTTCAGTTTTAATAATATCGTAGGGCTCCAGATTCATTTCCAAAAGTTCGATATCAATATTGATAGGTAGTTCCAGCCTCACAGTTTTGTATTTTATCGCATAAACCTGATTAAAAAGAATTTTGGTAAAATATTTAGGGTCGTTATACTTTTTTGTTGTCTTCACGGTCAGATATTCACCTGCTTTTTTAAACCGAAGGTAGAATTCACACACTTTTGCATCGTGGTAAAAAATTCCGTCGGTTTCGTAATCGCCACACCTTTGCGATGTGCTAGGGTTGAAAATGCCGGTTCCACTTACCCTGTGTTTTGAAATTTCGGAATACATATTATAATAACGGGCATCAACTGCATGAGACTCAGGTTGTAGAGCAACATATTTATCTTCCGTTTTTTCGATGATAGCATTTGGAACATTGTATTTGTTGAAATCAACGGTATATACAACCTTTGACCGGTAAACGATCACATCCTCATTAGGATAGGCCTTTTTTAATCCATTAATGGGAATCCCATAGGTTTGAGATTTAGCAAAAAATGCGGCAAACAAAAGTGTCCCTAACAAAAACCCGATCCTTGCAATAATTCGTAGCATTCATCTTTTTATTGGAAAAGCGATATTTTTAGACTGTACTAACTTGATTCGTAAAGCTCATATTTGTCCTGAAAGATCAATAATTGATCATTCCATCGTAAAATTATTAAAACCGATGGTAATAACATGAAATAAGCAGATAAAAATAGTATTTCATAATAATTTAAAATGAAAATAAACTACCAGAGGCGTTTTTCAACTGGGTTTCCAGGATTGAAGTAATCATACTCTTTCCTGTCCTTTTTATTTCATTACACACTTTTCCTATTAGATTTCTCACTTTTCAATGACTTTAGAGGAAAGTTTGATGAACCCTTGCTTTGTTACAAGAATCCCTCAATACATCGAATATTTAAAAAATAATTGCTCCCTTTAATAGAATCATCGATCATGCAAAAAACCCTGAAACCAACGTTCCCAAAGAATACATCATGAAAATCCGGATAGGGGAAGAGGTCACTGGCTACGAAAAATAGTCGTCTGATGTGACATTAATCAATATCTTTGCAAAATATTTGATATTAGAAACAAATAAAAATCAAATTATGAACAATTATACCTTCAATAATAAGTGGGTCACAAAATCGGCAGATTCAATCATTGACGTCATTAAGACAAAACTGAAGGAAGACCGCTTTTTTATTGGAATAGGCCAGGGGAAAAAATACAATGTTAACCGGATTAGCCCAATAGCTATATATTACATTGCCGACAGCAGGGCTCAGAGCAAACCGGAAGATATTAGTATCGAAGATTTAAAAATTACCATTGAGGTATTGAAGAAATTGGGTGTATTTAATTCGAATACCAATTTATTGAAGGAAAAAATACCCAGTGGTTTGTATCGCAAACGGACACCATTATTTGGCATTTTGTCCCATTCAGGGATAATTGTTGCTGAAGAAGATTAATTGGATTTAACGGAGGGTTGTTGGGATTGAAAAATTAAAGGCACGAAATATCAATCCAGGATTACCTCCCAGTCCGCTGACCACAGTATATATACCTACCATTCTTTTGCAACATATGGCAGTTTGTCCCGTGCGGGTTGCAAAGCAAGTTCCTTTCAACCTACCGGTTATTGATTTCGTGCTCATTGTTATCAATTTAGCAATTTGGTAGCTTGTGGTACGACCGCCGTTCTGGCACCAATTTGTCCATAAATTCATTCCTTATCTAAGAATAACTATTTTTTTGTAAGTTGCTATATTGTTCAAATTGATCAATATCACGTATGTTCCGCTCTTTATGTCAGAAATATTCAATACGTAATTATCATAGGTTATTCTGCTTTCTTTTATCAGCGTGCCATCTAATCCATTAATTTTTATTCCAGCCCCAACACATCCTGTAAAAACCAGGTAATCAGCCGCCGGATTGGGATAACTTTTCATAGTGGGAGAAGTAACAAACCCATTTCCCCCCGAAACAATCTCACAATAATTTATGGCCCCGTTTTGCTGAAAAAGATAACTGAATTCAAAGTCAACCTGCTCGATGTGACTGCAAATATGTAAGGGGTCCCACGAATTTTCACATTGTCTGTCCCTGTTTACCGACCACATTGCTATCCTGCCAACACTCTTCTCAAAAGCAAAATCCCTGACGTCTTCGGCATCATCAAGGTAAAAAATTCTTCCATAACGTCGTTTTGACCAATCTTGGGGGTAACGCCTATCATGGCCCAAATAGCGGAATCAGGCTTTGGTATTCCTGCCTGCATGTAAATAGTAATGCCTTTTTTGTTTTCATTTTTTCAATGATGTTAATCTGTTTGTTTTATCACTTTGATTGTATGAACAATACTGGAACCATCCTGAATCTGAACAAAATAAATACCATCAGTGCCCTTAATTTCAAGATCGAATTGCTGTTTATCATTAAATACTTTTGATAAAATTAATCCTCCCATAGCATCAAATACATTAACCACGGCTTCTTTGAATGTTGAAGTTGTGTTAATTGTTATTTTTTCACAGGTCGGGTTTGGATAAACAAAGACACTTCGATCGAAATTGTTATTGGGTTCTTCAACAGATGTTATCGCATCAAAAACCGCATGTATTGTATCCAACAATGGGGTGCCTGAAATTACCCCTGAGCCCGGTGAAGTCTCCATGTAATCTCCAGTGATCTCCCAAATGATGATCCCTTTTGCATTGAAATCTTTAACATACTGTGCCTTCAGTGCAACTGATTCCGGATTGTCGTAAGTAACAAAAGTGTTTATTGAGTTGCCTAACAAATAGGGGCATTTCACCTGATCGTCCCAGTAATAGGTAAACTGATCCATTTTTTTCATGATGTTGTAATACAGTGGCTGGCCTTCATCTTCCCAAAAAGTCGCACCATCATACCCGGTATGTGGGCCGTAAAGCCGGGTGCAGTTGGCAAGACCTTTTCCGTAAAAAGCAATGCCAATATTAACCATCTCTGCCGGTACATTATATTCCTGCGTAAGCTTGGTAAAGGTGCCATCGAAACACCAATCGGGGTTACCAACAGCAGGTGAATACAGTGGTGTGTGGTGGTTGCTCTCCGGGTCCCATGAACCATGAAAATCGTAAGTCATCAGGTTGATCATATCCATCAAAGGAAGTATATTGTCCCATTCAATATTTTGCATCCGGTCCTCATCAGCACCAATACAGGTGGTAAGCATGTATTCATTTCCGGTTTGCAGTTCGAGGGCGTCGAGTGCGGTTCTAAGTTCCTGGCACAGGTAGGTAAAGTTTTCCTTATCGTCGGGTGTGCCGCCATTTGGCGTGTAGCCAGGATATTCCCAATCCAGATCAATCCCATCAAATCTTAGATCGATGATCATTCCGATGCAATCTTCAACGAACTTTTGTCTTTTAACCGGGTCGGCAGCTATGCCCGGAAAGTTGTACGAATCATTCCACCCACCGATGGAAGGCAAAACTTTTACACCTGCCTGATGTGCAAGGTAGGGTAAACTCCTTGTGGAATCGTGGTACTGAACCGGCCACCAGATCATTGGCCCTAACAAAAGGTTTTCGTCCGCCCACGAATCAACCGTAACAATGCTTCCATCGGCAAGCGGTCTGAAAAAGGCGTAGTTAATCACCGTATATTTTTCGTACATGATGGATTCAGGATTCACCAGGCCTCCTCGGTCGTACCATTGCCAGTTTGGGTAGTAACCTACAATTTCTTTACTTTGAGCCTGTCCAAAACTATTAGCTGACAAACAGGCTGTAATGAACACTAAAAACAATAATTTAAATCTCATTGGTATAAAATTTTAACCTTACCTACTCATAAGCTTTTCGGTTTCCGCTTTAATCCAAAAGTTTGCAAACAATTCGTAATGTTATATTTCTTAATTCTCGTTATTCTCAAATTTCTTCCACTCTGCACTTTTCATGTGAAACAATGAACCTCCCAGGTCTGGAAACGCTTCCACTAAGGGTGTGTATTCAGGATTTTCAACATGATCGCCCCACACGCCCAGCATAAACTTCAATCCCTCAGCATTCTCAGTCGACTGTCCCATGTCACCCGTTTCCTTGATCCAGTTTTCAAGGATATCCCTGTATTGTTTTAGGAAGTCAGCATAAACAACATCACCTGCCAGGTTATTGATTTCAAAAGGATCATTAATTATATCATAAAATTCTTCGGCAGGCCGATCTTCCGCCATAAACCTCGCTTGCACTTCATTTAGTTTATTTTCATTGTACAATTCCTTCATTCGAATCACAAAAGGCACCCTGTCAACGTCCATATAGCTTTTTTGCATGTATGGCCTGTCAGTCATGTAGTTTCGGATGTATTTAAACTCCTTGCTGCGAACGGAACGAATCCTGTCGATGGAAAAATCACAACGATCCCTGCTCGAAATTACCCAATCCCTTCCCTTAAAATCTTTATCAAAGATATCAACTCCTTCCATGTATTCAGGAATTTGTAAGCCTGCCAAAGCCAGTGATGTTGTACCGATATCAAGACCAGAGATCAAATCATCCTGAACAATACCTTTTTCAACCGGCATTCCATCTTTATACCTGGCAATGATCAACGGGACATGGGTTCCTCCATCATAAAGAAATTGTTTGTGACGGGTAAGGCGCATACCGTGGTCGGAAAAGAAGAAAATAATGGTATTAACCAGTATGCCACCGTCCTTTAATTTTTCCATGATTTCGCCAAACCTGTTGTCGGTAATTTGAATAGCGTCGATATGATTTGCATATTCTTCAATGATCACTGTATCGTTTGGTAAGTAAGGTGGCAAAACGATTTTAGATCTGTCCACCGGGTTTTTTACCCGATCTTTAAATTTAGACGAAAAAATCTCTTTTCCGCCATACATTTGGATTTGTCCGAAAAAGGGCTGTTTTTCCTTTAAAACAGCAAGGTCGATGCGCTCCCCACTTTTACCATACAAAGGATGCTTATAATAACTTTGGTCATATAAATCAAAACGATTGTACATAAAATTGTAATCGTCTTTGCCATTATTAAAAGTAAAATATCCTGCTTCTTTGAATAGCTCAGGAATGGTTTGAATGTTTTCGGGGAGATAAATGGCAGATTCTTCTGTTCGTGAGCTGTGATGATTTTGTACGCCAATGCTTGTGGGCATCATGCCGCAAATGATTCCAGACCGACAGGGCGAACAAACCGGCACCGGCATAAACACATTGGTAAACCTTACTCCGTCTTCCGCTAATTTGTCGATGTTTGGTGTTTGACTCAAAGGGAAATCGTAACATCCAAACAGCGGATTTGTGTCTTCAAGGTATATCCACAAAATATTTGGCTGCTTTTCAGATTCTTCATTTGAGTTCCAATCAGCACATGAAGTGAAGACAAATAGCAGCGTTATTATTAAAAGCCGTGCTGAAAATCTCACCAAAACTTTATGGATATTTCTATTCATTGTATGCTGTTTCATTTTTATCTAAACCCGTTTTCATCGATTGATACGAATCCACCAGGGAATAAATCTGGATATCCTCACGTGGATAGGAATCTGCTTTATCAGTTTCAAATTCCAAATTTACGGGTTCACCTGGTATTAAGTGAAAAAAATTATCTGTAAAAAATCCTATTCCATCCTCGGTTGAAAGAAAGACATCCTTTGCAAACCGGTCGGTGGTAAATGTCAGTGAGAACCCCGTTTGAGTTTTGCTTGCTTCCATTTTGATTTCAGGCTTGTGCAGCTTCAAATCTTTTGCATGTACAAAATAGTAATGATTAGAAGCGACTACTTCATTACCGATAACCACCCGGGCCTGCAATACAATCTCATCTTTAGAAAAACCATCCAAGTAATCGTTAAGTGCTTCGGTATAATAAATATGACTTGAGTTGGCTGCCAGATTAATTGATTGATTGTATTTTTTCAGGATATTTCCATTGAAATCATACAGCTTCAACTCCAGCAATGCGTCAACAGGTTTCAGTTTATCAGATACCACATAAACGTTCAGCTTTTCATCTTCAACAAAAGGAGAAACCATTACTTCTTTAAATAAATCCCGGGCCTTGTAATGTAAAGCTTTCCATTTCCCATAGCAATCTACGCTTGACCAGGAAGTAACGGGGTAGCAATCGTTGATTTGCCAATACAAAGTTCCCATGCAATGAGGCATTGCACGGCGGTGGGCTTCAAAGGCGATTCCCATACCAAATGCCTGCTGTACCTGACTGACATACAAATAAGTTTCAAAATCCTTTGGTTTATTGTAGTACCAGTCTGTGTATTTATCAATCACCGGGTAGCCAATCCTGTGCTTCTGGTGCATGAGCATGGTTTCAGAATTGATATCCCAGTCTTCGGGAATGGTAAATTTCTTCACAGAACTCATTTCCGGGCAAGCCTGAAATCCGTATTCACTCATAAAGCGGCCAATAAACTCTTCTTTCTGGAAATTCTCAAATGGTTCCTGTGCATGCCAAATTCCCCAATAGTGGACATCGCCTTCGGTGTTTACAGGATAGCCCCATCCAAAAAGCGGTGAGGATGGCCAATAAAATCGCTGCGAATCAAATTTACTAATTACTTCGGGTAACAGTTTATGATACAGGTTTTCATAGTCTTCCCACAATTGAGCGGAATCTGCTTTAGAATATTTGTTTGACCATTTCCAGTCTTTCCATCCAATGTAATTTTCATTATTTCCACACCACAGGGCTATACTGGGGTGATTCCGCAAACGCTTTACATTTTGGATGGCTTCCTGTTTCACACTTTCCATAAATGCTTCATCGCCGGGATACATCGAACAGGCAAACATAAAATCCTGCCACACAAGAATTCCATTTTCATCGCACAAATCGTAAAAAATATCCTTCTCGTAAAATCCGCCACCCCACACACGAAGCATGTTCATGTTGGCAGCAAGTGTATTTGTAATCACCGTTTGATAATCTTCTTCGTTTGGCCGGTTAAGGAACAAATCCTGCGGAATGTAATTTGCACCTTTCATAAACACAGGCACACCATTTAACTCAAAATGGAAGGATTTCCCCAGTGAATCGGGACGCTGCACCAGTTCAACAGTTCTTAAACCGGTCTTTTTAGAGATGTTATCTATCTCCCTACCGTTGCAAAAAAGACCCGACTGAAATTCATATAAAAATGCCTCGCCTAATCCGTTGGACCACCAGCGTTTTGGATTCTCAATTATGAATGGAACCTCAACGATATTTAATCCCTTTTCCAATTTTGCGGTTTGCTTCGACTCAGTATTATTTGCAAGACATTTGACTTCGATTTCAATGTCAATTTCTTTATCTGCTTCAATTTCGTAAATCAAAGTAAGTTTTGCTTCATCATCAGTAAGATCAGCCTGTACAATCTGCAAATCACTAATCCTGGCATTATTCCATGATTCTATGACAATAGGTTTCCATATGCCGGCAGTGATGAAAATAGGCCCCCAGTCCCATCCAAAATGGTAAGCAGGCTTGCGGGTATACACATAATCATCGAACAGAGGAATGTCACTGTTTGCTTTTTTCTTTGTGTTGATGCCTACGGGAGAACGAAAAATAATTTTCATTTCATTATTCTTATCCCTTAGCAAAGAACCGGCCGGGACATGCCATTGACAGAAAAAATTATCAGCTTCCAGAACGAGGGAATCATTCAGAAATACAGTTGCATAGGTATCTAATCCTTCAAAGATGATCTCAATATTATCCATTGAAAGCTGCTCGTTTGAAACATCAAACCTGCTTGTATAAATCCAGTCTTTCTCTCCAATCCACTGTAAGTCATTTTCATTTGTCCTGTAGTATGGATCGGGTATTAAATCGTTTTTCAAAAGATCCGTATGAATACTTCCGGGCACGGTAGCCACTCCCCGAATTGAATCATCATCATTTTGCTGGAATTGCCATTTGGTTTTTGATAAATCCATTTTCACATTTTGTTTAGAATTGTTGCACCCATATAAAAATATTAAAATAAGCAAGACCAAGCTAATAATGATGATGTTCTGTTGTTTCATTGAAAATTTCGACTATAAATATTGATTTAAAACATTATGAGAATTACAATACTCTTTTGGTGTTTGCATTTTAACTGATTTAAACTGCTTGTTAAAATACGAAGGGCTGTTAAAACCACATTCATATGAGATTTCAGAAATACTTAATTGATCTTCAATCAATAACTTACAGGCATAATTAATCCTGACTTCATTTAAATACTCGAAGAAGGTTTTTAAAGACCTTGATTTAAAGTACCTGCAAAACGCAGTTTTACTCATGCTTGCAACTTTGGCCACATCATCCAGGTTTATTTTCGACCTGAAATTATTGGCAACATATTCAAAAATCCTGTTGATTTTTTCTGATCCGGAATCATAATAAACCCTTTCAAAAGACTTTGTTGCAATAGGCGTTAATTCATTTGAAAGAGATAGAATATCAAGCATCTTAAGCAAACTGCAAAACCTGTTTACAGGATTGAGTTTTGGTATTAACATAAGTTCCTCCGCCATCACTTTGTGGGTATTCCCCGCTATTTTCAAACCACGCTTGGCCAAATGGAATAATGATTTTATAGATTGCATTTCAGGTAGCTTAAAAAATTCCTTACCAAATGCATCCTCTTTAAATTGTACAACTATTGCTTCGGCCCTTACATTGGGATTGTTCTGATAATAGGCTTCACCGTTTTTCCATACATGCGGCAGTTCAGGCCCCATAAATGCCATATCCCCTTCATGAAAGCTCTCGATACTATCTCCAACAATACGTCTCCCGGTACTCTTAATAATATAAAATAGTTCATAGTCAGAATGATAATGCCACGGGCTGTCAAGAAATGGCAAATGGGCATGGTTAACCCTGAAAGCATGCATGGAGTCTGATAGAATATTTTCTCTTTGGGGCTTCATAATTGTGCAATTTTAGTTCTATTGCATGTGTTTTTTAATTTTATGCTAATATCGTGTTATTATTTGAGAATTTACTATTTATTAATCAGACATTTTTAACCCTAAAAACTATTGGAGAAAACGAAACCCAACGAGGCATCGTCCCACCGGGTGGTTCCTTCTGCGCTGGAGGACATGCCTGTGGGCGGCGGAGACGGAAGAATGGAATGATGGAATAATTGAGTAGTGGAAGTAAGACAACCGTCAATTGGAATATCGTTTGGGCCACAAGACGGAATTCAGACCAATAAACCGTCAAGCAACCAGGCATCGTCCTACCGGGTGGGAGCTGGTGCGCTGGCGGACATGCCTGTGGGTAGCAGAGACGGAGAAATGGAATGCCGGAGTGGTGGGCCAGTAGGATAGTGTGAACAGAAATTATTTTTTAAACAACCACGAATAACCCCTATCCACCCAAAACCTCCTCACCCATCACATATCCATGTGCCGTGGCATAGATGATAGAACGTGTAAATCCTGAGCAGTCACCAATGAATTTCAGATTTTCAAAGGCATCGTTGCTCAGTGTATTGGAATAGAATTTAATTTCGGGGGCATACACCAGGTTATCGGAATTGGCAACACCGGGAACAACCGTATCGAGATTCTCAATAAAGTCGATGATGCTTTCGATGATACGACGTGGATAGGCCAGGTTGATATCGCCGAGGATGAAGTTGTTTTCGTTAAGTGTAGGGTTCACCCTGTAGAGGTTTTTCGTCCGTTTTGAATCTTTGAAATGGCTGTAGGTTTGAAGCATTACCCGCTTACCGCCCAGCATGTTTGAGAGTTCGGCAATATTGGAACCATAACCGATGGGATCGTTAAAAGGTTCGGTTAGTTGCACGGTGGTTAATATGGCAAAATTGGTGTTCTTGCTTTTCTCCTTTATTTTTGAATGCCCGTTCACGGTAATGAAATCCCCGTAGTTTTCCGTAACGACGTATCCTGATGGATTGTTACAGAATGTCCGCACCATATAGCCGGTTTTGCTTTTGTACTTCACTTTAAACTCGTACATTTCACGGTTGAGGTCTTCAACAATGTGGTTGGGTAGTTCAAACCTTACGCCGATATCCACCTTGGTGCTGTCCAGGACAATCTGAGGGTACGCTTTGATAATGGCTTTTATAAGTTTATGGCCACTACGGCCAACAGCAACATATACTTTATCGAAAGCGCCTTCATCATTGATTTTTACCTTGCTTCCGGCCAGATCGACATGGCTTACCGGATTTTCGAAATGAAAGTGGATATTCGGCAACTGCCTGTATTCTTCATAAATATTAAACAGGACCTCCTTCAGTTGATCCGTTCCAAGATGGTAAAAATCCGAATGGATGGGCTGAAAACCTTTCTGGTAAAAAAGTTTATAATATTCCATGTTTGAAAAAGAGCTGCCGGTTTCGCAATCCCCGTTACCTGTTTTTTCAATCCAGAAATCCACAAGTTTCTTTTGAAGTTCGAGGTCGATATCCAAATCGCCGCCCATCTCTTTGGAAACAAACAATTTTCCATCAGCCCGTATTCCTGAAATACTTGAGGAGTAAATGTCTTTGCTTTTTTCAAAAATATGGATTTCAACTTCCGATTTTTTTACCCTTTCTATGAATCCGATGGCCGCAGCCCCAAATCCTATAATTGCAATCTTCATGAAATGTTCTTTTATCAAAGTAATTATTGGATAAAAGTAGGGAATTTTGGTAAGTAACAGGAAAAGTCTTTACAAGCGGTTGCAATTTCGGCTACGATTGGTTATTTTTGTGGAAAAGAATTATAAAAATGAAGGCCAAAAACATTCTTCTTTTCGTGGGATTTATTCTCATGATAAGCTGCACAAAGCAAAAACAACATATAATATACCTCGGTGCCGATCTCTCATATGTGAACGAAATGGAAGACTGCGGTGGGCTTTTCCGCCTGAACGGAGAGCTTGTTGACCCGTTTGAACTTTTTCAGTCACAAGGGGCATACCTGATCAGGGTGAGATTATGGCATTCGCCGGAGTGGAGTGGATATTCCGATTATACGGATGTGAAAAAAACAATCAGGAGGGCAAAGGAAAACAACATGGAGGTACTGCTCGATTTTCATTATTCCGATACCTGGGCAGATCCCCAGAAACAAATCATCCCAAAAGCATGGGGACATATTGTAGATGTAAACCTTCTTGCTGACTCGCTATACAACTATACACTAAAAACATTAGAGGATTTACATTCTGTAGGCCTCACTCCCGAATTTGTACAGATCGGTAATGAAACCAACATCGAAATTCTGCAGCCAAAAGATTCCATGGTTGTGGATACCATCAACTGGCAACGGAATATTTTTCTGTTGAACAGAGGACTCGAAGCTGTTGATGACTTCAATGGCGAAACCGGAAGCCAAGTTCAAAAGATGATCCACATCGCCCAGCCCGAAAATGCGCTCTGGTGGTTTGGCGAAGCCACAAAAAACGGTCTGGCGGATTTCGAATGGATTGGATTATCCTACTATCCAAAATGGTCGGAATACAAGTTTGAAGGGATTCCAAAAGCCCTCGATTCGCTGCGCACCAAATTCGGTAAGCGGGTGATGATAGTTGAAACGGCCTATCCGCATACCATGCAAAATACAGATCCAGCCGGAAATATTCTTGGTGAAGAAGCCCTTATTCCCGGTTATCCGGCCACTCCGGAAGGACAGTTTAAGTATCTTACCGACCTGACCTTGCTCACTATTAAGGGTGGAGGCCAAGGTGTGATCTATTGGGAGCCGGCCTGGATTTCCACTAAATGCAGCACACCCTGGGGACAGGGCTCCCACTGGGATAATGCCACATTTTTTGATGCTGCAAATGGTAATGAGGCTTTACCGGCCTTTGGGTTTTTTAATCAGAACCAATAGATTAAGGGAAATTTTCAAAATAACTTCACCAAATATGCCTGTTCTTTGGGATTCAGGACTGTGAGATTTGATGAAAAAATGGCAACTGCTAACTCAGTAAATTCACTGGTGCAACTGCACATATTATAGGCTCTTAGAATGTCATTATTGATAACATGTTAACGATGTTTGTTTTT
>JABMQA010001359.1 GCA_013203545.1 Bacteroidota bacterium | reverse complement strand
GAAGCACACAGACCAAACTTGACGTTACATTTGCTGAAGCCAACAAACTGGCAAAAAGCATCGGGCAGCTTTTCAAGGAAGGGAAACATGAAGAAGCCAACCGGATGAAGGCGCAAACCGCTGAGCTTAAAAAGAGATCGAAGCTTCTTGGTGAAGAACTGGAAACCTGCACCCGGCAAATGAATGAATTACTGGTCCAGCTTCCAAACCTGCCACATCCGTCAGTCCCTGTGGGCCGTACTGCCAACGACAACGAAATCGTTTACAGCGAAGGGGAAATCCCAGAAAATACGGATAATTTTGTTCCACACTGGGATCTGATCAGGAAATACAACATCATTGATTTCGAGCTGGGAAACAAGGTGACCGGGGCAGGATTTCCTTTTTACCGCGGGAAAGGGGCACGCCTGCAAAGGGCCCTGATCAACTTTTTCCTGGATGAAGGCATTAATAACGGATATGTGGAGTATCAGCCTCCGTTGCTGGTGAATGAGGCTTCGGCTTACGGAACCGGTCAGTTGCCTGATAAGGACGGGCAGATGTATGCCGCCCCGCTGGACAACCTGTACCTGATACCAACGGCAGAGGTTCCCATTACCAACATTTACAGAAATGTGATACTGAAAGAGGATGATCTGCCCATTAAGAATGTGGCGTACTCCAATTGTTTCCGGCGCGAGGCCGGATCATGGGGCGCCGATGTTCGTGGGCTCAACCGTTTACATCAGTTCGACAAAGTGGAAATCGTTCAGATCCGGAAACCTGAGGATTCGTATGAAGCCCTTGAAGAAATGCGCGAATATGTGGCATCCATTCTGCGGAAACTGGAGTTGCCTTTCCGGGTTTTAAAACTATGCGGCGGAGATGTGAGTTTTACATCTGCATTAACTTATGATTTCGAAGTTTTTTCGGCAGCCCAGAAAAAATGGTTGGAGGTAAGTTCGGTATCCAATTTCGAGAGCTTTCAGTCGAACCGTATGAAGCTCAGGTATAAAAACAAAGATGGGAAGACTGTTCTGGCGCACACCCTCAATGGCAGTGCACTTGCTTTACCCAGGATTGTGGCTGCCCTGCTGGAAAACAATCAGGCTGACAATGGAATTGTAATACCTGAAATACTTCATGGATATACGGGGTTTGGTGTTATCGATTAGGAAATGGCCATTTAGTGGGTTTTTTTAGTTGAACCACAATGGAATTCTGATAGTTAAAATTGTTGTATTTTAGCAGAAATAATATTACAGTGGATTATAACAACATAATTGACAAATAGGAATGTCACGGGAAAATAATTATTCAATAACAGCATTTCGAAACAACAGTAAATTGCATTTGTTACCGATATCCAAAAATTTGTGAACAAAATACTAAATAATTCCTTTTAATGTTAAAAAGTAAACTGTAATTGACGGCTACCATGAAAAATTTCATATATATCTTTTCGTTATTCCTTCTCACTGTATTTTCCCTTCAGCTTAAATCCCAGGATATTCCCACTTTTCCAAAGGCCAATGATGTGTTCGGACAAAAAGAAGCGAAGGTAGATGACGAAAAGCTGGCAGCCGAGTATATCAAAAACAGGGATTATGAAAAAGCAGTGCTGCTTTATGAAAAACTCTTTGATGAAAAAGGAACACATTTCTTTTACACCTATTATTTCTTTTGTCTGATCGAACTACAGGATTATAAAACAGCGCTTAAAATTGCCAGGAAGCAGAGCCGTAAAAATCCCGCAAAACTAAGGTACATGGTTGATGAGGGTTTTATCTATACTTTGATGGGTGAACCATCAAAGGCCAATAAAATTTTTGATGAAGCCCTTGAAAACATCGAACCCAGCGCCAACCAGATCAGAGACCTGGCCAATGGGTTTAATTACCGCGGACAAACCGATTATGCCATTGAAACTTACCTGAAAGGGAGAAAAATGGTTCCGGATTACCCGTTTAACCTTGACCTGGCAAGAATTTACAAGCAATTAGAGAATTATGAGGATATGGTAGGGGAATACCTCGATTTACTCGAAATTGACCTTACAAAAATGGAACGAATTCAGAACAACATTCAAAGTGCATTAAATGATGATGAAGAGGGGGAACTGAGTGAAATTATAAGGACTGAACTTTTGCGACGGGTGCAGCGAAATCCAGAAAAGATTTTTTACTCCGAGATGCTGATCTGGCATTCGGTACAGCAAAAGGATTTTCAGATGGCCCTGATCCAGGCCAAATCTCTGGATAAACGTCTTCAGGAAGAAGGATTAAGGGTTCTTGACCTTGCAGGCCTGTGCATGTTGAATGAGCAATACGATATCGCCATCGAGGCCTATAATTATATCCTGACAAAAGGTGAAATCAGCCCGCTGTATCTCAAAGCAAGGATTGGGGTATTGAATGCCCGTTATGCTAAGGTAACCAACCGGTTTGATTATACCCGGCAGGATTTGCTTGACCTGGAAAACGAATATCTAAAAACATTGGATGAATTTGGGGAAAACGCATCTACAGTGCCCATTATGAGATACCTGGCCCACCTCCAGGCTTTTTATCTCGACAACATCGACACGGCCATCGAGTTGCTTAACAAAGCTGTGGAATTGCCCGGTGTGAATCCCACCATGAAAGCGGATTGTAAAATTGAGCTTGCCGATATCCTACTGTTTGCCGGAAAAGTATGGGACGCCACCCTCCTCTATTCCCAAGTGGATTATGATTTTAAAAATGATCCGTTGGGCGCTGTGGCCAAATATAAAAATGCCAGGTTATCCTACTACATAGGTGAATATGGCTGGGCAAAGGCTCAGTTGGATGTGCTTAAAGCAGCCACTTCAAAGCTTATCGCAAACGACGCCATGGATCTGGCACTGCTTATCAGCGACAACATTGATATCGACAGTTCTTACACTGCTTTGGCATATTATTCGAGGGCGGAGCTATTAGTCTACCGGAATAAACTTGATGAAGCAATGGTCACACTTGATTCCATACAAATGATTGCGCTCTGGCATCCGTTGCATGACGAGGTTTTATTTAAAAAAGCAGAAATCATGTTACGCAAAGGCCAATATCAGCAGGCAGATACCTTGCTTGCCCGGGTGGTTGAAATGTATGCCGGCGACATCCTGGCCGACAATGCACTGATGAGGCGAGCAGAATTGTACGACCATCAGTTTGAGGACTTTTCGATGGCTATGCAACTCTACGAGCAGCTTTTGATTGATTACCCGGGAAGCCTGTTTGTTGTTGATGCAAGAAAACGGTTCAGGGAGCTGAGAGGGGATATGATTAATTAGTTAGGATTGATAAGGAATTTGGTGAATAGAAATATTGAGGCCTATTTTGGCTGGAGGAATGGAGGATTGGAGTGATGGAGTGATGGAGGATTGGAGTGATGGAGGATTGGATTGATGGAGTGATG
>JABMQA010001358.1 GCA_013203545.1 Bacteroidota bacterium | reverse complement strand
TTTTTCAATTAATTCAATTTTCTGTAACCTTTCGTAATCAGTATCATATTCCTTAGGATATCCATACGCTTCAGGGTATAATAGTTTCCCCTGAAGTGTTTCACCATTTTCTCCTTTTTCCATTACAATTGGTCTTGATAGTTGGTGAATAACAGGATCATCCCTATCTGATAAAACTAAATAGCTTACTTTTCTGTTTGGTACACCATATATATTAACTTCATTGAAATCTTCATTCCAGGAATATCCTGTAAGAAATGGAATTCCAATTGAGGTTAATACAACACTTGCCTCATTTTCTTTCGTTAGTCCACTAAAGTAATCTGGTAAAATTACAACACCTTCTCCATTATAATCAAGTTCAACTACACCACGATACAAACATAAATTTTCCGGAGATTCTACAAAATTATGTCTAAGCGTTTTATTTAGTGGATCATCCGGATGATCAATTAGAAATGAACCACTACCCTTACTTAATGAACCTGTGATTTGTACATTGCCATAAAACTTACCAGCTTTTGCACCAGAACTTCCTAGTGCATAAATGCCGTTTGAATTACTACCACCATTTGAATAGCATGATGCTCCATCATATGAGCCTCGGAAATATCCTCCATTCCCATTTGCTCCAATATATGCAAAGTTTGAAGAATTATACTCAGCATAAATAGCATCATCGCCGGATCCATCAATGGATAACATGTAATCTGAATCTGGGGACATCCCTATTCCGACGCTTGAACCATTATCTCTAATTTTGCCATTTCCAAGATTGGTTGAACTAGTCCATCTTGCTACATAGCCATTTGTGCCACTTCCTCCAATACCACCACCCCCAGGCGTATCCCATTCAACCCCATTGCCATTACAAGTTAATACTTCACCATTGGAGCCAAAACTACTATTGCTATCTTTAATTTTACCATTACCTAAATCCAAATAACATGTACTATTTGCAAAGTCTAGGCGCTTAACATTAACTATCTCTTGGATATCCATGTTTATGTCATGGTTAGCTGCATAATTCCCGACTGCAAGGACTTGAGCGAGATTTGGTGTGACACTGACAATCTCTGATAAATCTACACTGTTCCCAGATGAATGACCCCCATTGTTGATACTTAAGATCGATCCACTTAATGAGAGTCTCTGCCTTTCACTATCATTATCCGCATCTGCATCATTCACTTCATCATTCACAGGCGTCCAGTTCGAACCATCGTATTTTAAAATTTTCCCATTGGAGGGATTGGTTGTTGAGATGTTTTTGCCTTGTAATTTATTTGCATTCCACAATGGGTCGTTTGTTTTTGCACTAATTGTATTTCCATTAATTTCAATACCGGTTCCGGGATTATAAGAATTTGTCGGTAAAGGAACAGAATTTCCATTTGGTGATATGGACAATTGAGTTCCAGATATAGACAGTGTTTGAAATTCATTTGAAGGATTTGCATCATTATCATTTACCTCATCAGTAAAAGAACCTCCTCCATCAGAAAGTGTTACCAGGCTGCCGGTTTTTTGAATTGTTTGGTGCTCATTTGTTGGGTCGGGATCAGCATCATTAACTTCATCAATAAATGATCCTCCGTTTTGAGTTAAGGTAACAGTATTTCCACTTTTATTAATGGTTTGCAATTCGTTGGTAGGATCATCATCATTATCTGCAACATTAATAGTACCTCCACCTTGAGACATAGTTACAATCAGGTCGCTCTGAGATAAAGACTGAAGTTCATTTGAAGGATCAGCATCAGCATCTTCAATCTCATCAATAACATCACCACCATTTTGAGATAAAGTAATAATATTACCAGTTTTACTAATTGTCTGAAATTCGTTTTCCGGGTCAGCATCCGCATCATCTACATTTTCGGCATTCTTAGAAAATAGTGCATATGGTACCGAGATTAAAGGGGATTCTCCCATATTAAGCCAGGTACCGTTTTCATTTAATTCAACTTTTGCTACAAATGATCCGGCTGCCCAATTTATTGATTCAAATTGGCTTGCGTTTTCCGAACCAAAAATTAAATGTACAATCCCCCAGTCATTGGTCATTGTATTGTGTTCCTCTGTAAAAACAGCTTGTGTGCCATCCAGAATAGTGATTTTAATTTGTACATTTTCATTTTCTAATGGTGCCCCGCTTGCGTCCCTTATTACACCTTGGTACTTAAAGCCTTGTGGAGCCTGGCAAAACGCTAATAATGCAAGAACAATACAGCTTAAGGTTAAAATTAATCTTTTCATAGTTTTGATATTTTTATGGGTTATTTTTTTACAATTTTTGTTTTATATGTAAATGACTCGTCAAGATTTTGAATAGTTAGCAAATAAGTCCCTGGTTTCAAATCTGAAAGGTTGATTTTTTGACTGTGGTATGAAAGCTTGCTTATTAAAATTGTTTCCCCAAGTAAATTTATTATATGTACTTGATAAGTATCATGCCAATCTCTTTCATGAGAAATATCAATAATTAAAATGTCACTGACTGGATTTGGGTAAACACTAATATCAACTTGACCAGATGGGTTGGTGTCAAATATCTTTACAAGAGGTTCGTAAAATGATGCGTCTTGATGAAATCCCTGGGTAAGAATTCTTGAATTGGAATATAATGTTTCTACGAATATTTCCCCAATTGCCCAATTCATATTCAAACATTGATGAACCTCATTATTTCCTCCTGCCGAGGAAAATAATTGCAATGGAATTGCTTGGGAGAAAAGACTCCCGGAAAAGACAGTAAATAGAACAATTAATTGAAATTTCATGGAACCTCCTGCTTAAAATTTATCTTTCAAAACTAAAGCTTAGAAAGTAATTAGAAAAGGATTTTGCTATTCGATATACGAACAATAGAAACTTATGTACAATTGTATTAAAACGATGTATGAAATATCTGATATGAAGTTGAATTGTTATTGTGTAATTGCAATAATCCAGGGATGTCCATATTTTTTCACAAAACCAAGGGTTCAATTCACTCCACCATCATCACCCCCACCAACTCTTTTATCCTGGCAACCTTTATCTGAAATGAAAATTCCTTTCCACCACACTACAGGTAACATTTTTTCTCCTTACGATTAGTATGTGGGTAGTATTCGAACGTAATAGTTATCGAGTGAATTATTGGATAGAAGTCTGAAGACGAGTCATGCTTCTGTTTGCAAATCCAATTATTATACTTCCACTCCCATCAAAAACTCCCTCACATTCATCTGAATAATCCCTTCATAATTGGAGCTGGGAAATTCATCCATCGAAATGATATACTTTGGGTAGTTGTCTTTTGTGGACAAAAAGTTTCATTTATAATTGAAGAAATGCAATGAAATGCCCAATCCTTCAATCATAAAATTTGATTATTCAGGGCAGGTAAGTTGCGTTTTTTAAGAAAATCAATATAATTTTCATCGGATACATAGGGTGACAGTATCATCACCTCCCCACCATCACCCGCATCAACTCCTTAATCCTGGAAACCTTTATCTGAAATGAAAATTCCTTGCTATCAGCTTCAAGATAACATTTCTTCTCCTTCTGATCGGCATGTGTAAAATATTCGAGGTTGATGATGATGGACCGGTTGATCCGAAAGAAATGGGAACTGGGAATGGCGTTTTCGATCTGGCCAAGTTGCATGCTAACAATTTGTTTTTTACCATTGGTGAAGTGGATGTAGGCGTAGTTGCGGTCGGCTTCGAAGTAAAGGATTTCATTGGGATAATATGCGACAAATCCACGGTAGTGTGAGAAAACTATCTTTTGCGGAGGGGCGATTTTTTGAAACAGACCCTGTGTGTTTTTCCGGAACTCTTCGTGGCTACATTTCAGTTTAAGGCGGCGCAATGCATTTTGGAGTTCATCTTTTGAAACGGGCTTTAGCAGAAAATCGAAGGCGGTGTGGCGAAGTGCCTCTATGGCATAGCTTTCAAAGCCGGTGGTGAAAATGATGCAGGGAATCTCTGGGTATTTTTCCAGCTCATGCAGAAAGTCGAAGCCTGTTTTTCCGGGCATTTCCACATCAAGGAAGATCACGTCAACTTTATTTTCAAGCAGGAAATCCAGCGCCGGGTCAGCAGAGGTGAAAGTCTTCTCAATTTTCACATATTCAAACTCAGCCAGCAGGATTTCCAGGTTTTCGATGGCTGAAGGTTCATCGTCGATGATGATGGTGGTGATGGGATTCATGTTAATGGGTGTTTTTTCCAACAAAGTTATGAAAATAAACAAATAACTATAAATGCTTTTCGCTGACCTCCACACGTATCACCACCATCGTCCCCGAAGGGTTTCCGGCCTTGTCAAATAAATCCTCAATTTCCTGCCGGATCTTTCTGCCGGTGAAGGTGTGGAAAATATCATAGTATTTTTGCATGGTTGCCAGCCCTTTCCCGGTTCCGGTTGTTCCCATTTGTCCGGCGGCCTTCCGCCCGATACCATTGTCGGATATTGAAATCCTGATTTGTTTATGATATTTCTCCACTTCAATTCGTATTTTTCCTTTACCTTCCCGGCTTTGCAATCCGTGTTTGATGGCATTTTCAACATGCGACTGGATGAGCAATTTCGGTATCTCAATTTCGGGGTCAAGCTCCCTGGAAATTTTTATCTCGTATTCCAGCATGCCCTTGAAACGAAGTTTTTGCAGTTCAAGGTAGTCGGTTACAAAGTTTACCTCTTCCTGTAGTGATCGGACAAAAACATCAGATTGTTTCAGGGTGGAGTGGATCATGCGTGAAAACCTGACGATATAATTGTAGGCAGCATCAGGGGAGTTTTTCAAAACATAGGTCGAAATTGAATTGAGCACGTTCATGGTGAAATGGGGGTCGAGCTGGTTCTTAAGCGAGGCAAACTGGAGCCTGCCCATCTCCTTTTCCAACTGGTGTTTCTTCTCCGTTTGCTTCCGCTGTATCCATTGGATGAGCATGATGAATAGCAACAGAAGCAGATAAGCGCCGGCATAGTATCCGATACGGAAAACATAGTTCGGGTTTTTTTTGACAATAAAATGTGTTAGCTCGTTTCCTGTTTGAACAGCAAAATGTGGGTTTCCGTTGATGGAGTCGCATTGCGAAATACTCGATATACTTTTATTCGCATTAATTGGTACAATATGGTTGAAGCCATGATCACCAAAATAGCATTGATTGGTAGCTTTACTACTAAATACATAATAAGCGCCTGATTTGTAAAGATGTGAGAAATGGGGCGTTAATTTATTGAGGTTTTTGTTTTTTATGAATTTGTGTTTTTGCAGTAAGGTGTCGATGGTATAAATCTGGTCTTGCTCAAATATTAAAAACTGATTTTCGTTGAGCAAATTCATTTTGATATCTAAATCTTTAATGCTTATTTCATTTTCCAATTCAGTATGTCCTTGTCTGCTCAATTTTTTAAGCAGGATGTTTCTGGGTTTAATCACTTTTTCCCGGCTATTTGAGTAGTGTGACGAAAATAGCATTTTACCCTTTTCTAATGAAACATAGTATAACTCGGTATGAGTATAAACACCACCACCTTCCACTGGTGGAAATTTGAATTGAAGCTTATCATCCAAAGCCACGATCCAGGAGTGATCGTCAGGAAACGGCAGGTTATATTTTCCCATCATATTATCAACAGCACGGCTGTTAATCAATACTTCAGGGTGCGAATCATTGTCGATGTCTGCAATTTGATTGATGCTTATTTTTGATCCAACTGTGGAAGACTTAACCAGGGAATCCTTTTTGATATCATAGTAATAAATTTTTCTCGGATACACAGAGAACCCTCCATTAATATGTAGCAATAATTCTTTTGAGCCATCTCCATTCATGTCAATAAAATCATAAAAACTGGCACTAAAATCATACTCTCCGTTTTTAAGCCAAACACTGTCGATGAATATTTCGCTATTGATACTGTCAAAAATATTTATGTAGTGAAGCCATATTTTTGCATTGATATGTGTCAAGGTAAATATTTCTTTTATACCATCAGAATTGTAGTCGCCAAAAGTAATCCTTGTGCTATTTTCAGCGTACTCGCCCAATAAATTGATTTGTCTCAATATTTTGCTATTTTTTTCTATAACCAGGGCAGCTTGCCCGTTTGCGTTTCGCTTTGTGCGTATCAGTTCTACATGGCCATCACTATCAAGATCATCGTAATGATATATTTCTCCCTGTGAAATTATTGAATTGCTAATTGTTTCGGAGATGAAAATAGGAATCCTTGTTTCAACATAAATTAAACCGGGTAGTATGAAAATTGCTGCCAGGAAAAATGGGTTGGAAAAAATGTCGATCAATGCTGGTTTTTTCATTACTTCTGTTCAGGGATCAAATGTATCAAAAATATTCGGAATTTCAAACCAGCCTATAGCATTGTTTTTATTTGATTTTCGATGCTACTGAACTTGCAGCATCATTTCATCCTTTTTCCAGGTGAAACGGATCATCAGCTTTTTGAGTTTTTCGTCATAATAAGCCACGGGTGGCCTGGCCTTTTCAAAAGATGTTTTTGATTTAGTGATATTGATGAGTTTTTTCCCGGCAATGATCACATCCGGATTGTAATCAAAACCATGAACAACCAGTTTGATATTTCTGTATTCAGGCATGCCTGAATAGTTCAGGTACTTCTCGCGCCCGAATGAAAACATAAGCAGGCCGTCAAATGTTCCTGATCCGAAATGAAGCAATTCGTATATTTTTTTCAGGTAAGCATCTTTGGTAATCCCATCATCTTCATACATGGTAAATTCGGATTCTTTTACAGAAGTGTCAAAATAGTAATGTAAAATCAGGTTCTCCGATGAATATTCGGTGGTGTTTTGGATGGGCTCGATCATCGGGATAAATGCGCCTCCTCTTACAAAAACCGGGATCTGGTCAAAAACCACATTTTTCTCAATCCATTTGCCACCGGTATATTTTTCATCAGTAAAAAAATCGAACCAGTTACCCTGGGGCATGTACAGTTTCCTGGTGATTTGGCCCTGTTCAAATATGGGTGCTACAAGCAAATTCTGCCCCCAGAGGTAGGTATCGTCAATTTCAGCAACTTCAGGATTACCGGGTTCTTCAAAAAACAGGGGCCGGGTGAGCGGTGTACCCTGTGTTGCGTTGAGCCATGCAAGGGTGTAGTTGTAGGGCAGCATCCGGTAACGTAAATTGATAAATTCCCTGAGAACCTCCTTTACACTGTCGCTGTAGAATAATGGTTCAACGGGCGCTTTGGAATCGCCGTGGATACGAAAAACAGGGTTGAAGGTGCCATATTGCAACCAGCGGGTATAGAGTTCCTCATCCTTCTCACCGCCGGCAAAACCTCCCAGGTCGGAGTGCATATATGAAAAGCCGCTTAACGTCATGCCAAGCACTGCCCTGGGCTGGGCCTGGAAACCCCTCCAACTTCGCGACACATCCCCCGACCAGGGATAAATGCTGTAACGCTGTGACCCTGCAAACCCGGAGTGGTTCAGGTTGAATAGGCGGACGTTGGGGTAATTTTCATTGTATTTGTCCCATAGCATTTTGTGCCAGTAGTGTCCGTAAATATTGTGTACTTCCTCAGCCGTACCAATCGAATGGATCATATCAGCAGGATGGGTTTCAGGCTCACCCAGGTCGCCCCACCAGCCGGCAACCCCCCTGTCAATCTGGAGTTTGTATTTTTCCCAGAACCAATCCTGCATTCCCGGCTCGAAAATGTCGAACAATCCACCCTGACCAAACCAGAAATCCTCGAGAATATAGGTGCTTCCATTTTTATTTTTTCCAAGCAAACCTTCCCTTCCAAGCATTTCAAAATATTTTGATTCGGGCAGCACAAAAGGCTCGGTGATGAGGATGGTTTTTATGCCCCGGTCATCGAACCTCCTGATCATCACCTCAGGATCAGGCCAATTCTTTTTGTACCATTCCAGGTTGCCCATATAAAAACTGTCGTGGACACCTTCGCCAAACCAATACAGATCAATGATGAGGGCATCCATTGGAAACTTTTCATCCTGCATTTTCCCAACAATTTCTTCAGCCTGTGCCTGCGATTCATATCCAAACCGCGATTGCAGGTTTCCCAGCGCCCAGCGGGGTGGCATGGGCTGAAAGCCGGTTAGCTTCGAATATTGAAAAAGCAATGAATCATAGTTTTGACAGGCAATTACATAATAAGCCATCCTGCCACCCATAGAGCTGAATTCCATTATATTTTTCTGTGTGATGTCAATATCGAGGAAACCCTTTTGTGCATTGTCGAAAAGCAAGCCCCAACCTTTTGAGGAGATGACAAATGGCACCGAAAAGTTTAGATTTGGTGCATCGAGGGTGTATCCGTATTCGGCATGATTGTAAAGTTCAAATCTTTGGTTCCGCCGGTTGGAAGGCGTTGTGCGAAATCCGGCGCCATAAATCTTTTCGGTTTCATTAAGCAAAAAGCGAAAACCCAGTAGTGTATCATTTTGAAAAATGCCATTTTGTGCCATTAAGATGGTATCCTGATAATTGACAAAACTCAGTTTAAAGGGCTCTTTACTCACCAAAACCTGGAAATCGTTTCTTGCAAAGGCCAGCTTATTGGGGCTATCTGTAAATGATATGGGATATTTATCCCTGCGTAAGATCACGGCATGGGAGCTATCGATTTTCGGGGAATTTTCGTTAAAGAAATTCACTTCGGCAATATGGGAATTCAGAAACCCGATTTCATAATTCCCCCGGGATGTGATGAGGGTTAATCGGTTATCCACGATTTTATGAGAACGATAAATCTCACCCGAACCAAGTGTACCCTCAACAAAGGTTTCAGCGTATTTGAAGATCATAACTATAGCGGTGAAAAAAATAAGCAGGAAAATATAGGGTTGAAGTTTTTTCATAACACGCTATTGATCTTTTTTGATTTATTAATGACCGAATGAATTTACGCCCTTACCGGGATTTCAGGCATTAAACATACATATTATTTTTGTAAAGATTAACTTTAGTACAGATAATTGTAATTATTAAAGTATGTAAATTTGTCGCAGAATAGTTTTTCTAAAATCAGGGAAGCGGAATTGAAGAATTTATGTAAATAGGTTTAAGTGTTTTAAAATTTGTCCTACATATTTCCTTACCCGTTTGTAAGTTCAATGAATTAACCGATTTATTATTATGGCTAAAATCCGAAACAATCTCATCGATTTTTTTTCCCGGTATCCGGAAGTTAAATATTTTATTATCGCAGTCGTAGTATTTTTGATAGCGGTCTTGATATCAAACATGCTCAGATCGGCCATGAACCGATATCTTAACAAGTCCACAAGGAAACTGGACCTTGACCCGACTAAAGTTAGTTTTTTTAAAAATGCCGCAAGTTTCATCATATTTCTGGTAGCCGGAATAATTGTTTTTTATTCCATTCCGCCACTCAGGGCCCTGGGCCTGACATTATTTGCTGGTGCGGGAATTTTTACGGCAATTTTAGCTCTTGCGTCACAGCAGGCATTTTCAAATATCATCAGCGGAATTTTTATTGTAATTTTTCAACCATATCGCGTTGGTGATGTTATTAAGGTTGGAGAACTTCACATGGGTAAAGTAATGGACATTACCTTGCGGCACACGGTAATCAATAATTTTGAAAACCGCAGGATCATCATTCCCAATACAGTAATTAGCTCAGAAACAATAGTAAACTCAAGTATAGATGAGCCTGAAATATGCTCATTTATTGAGGTTGGGATCAGTTATGATTCTGATATCGATCTGGCCATGAAAATCATGCAGGAAGAGGCGCTAAGACATCCCAGTTGTATCGACAAACGGACAGCAGAAGATAAATCCAAAGGCTTGCCCGTTGTCGCTGTCAGGTTGCTAAGTTATGGTGATTCATCCATCAACCTGCGGGCATGGGTGTGGGCTGAAGATACTGCAAAAGCTTTTCTGATGAAATGTGATCTCCTTAAGTCCATCAAGGACCGGTTTGATGCCGAGGGTGTGGAAATACCTTTCCCATACAGAACCATCGTATTTAAAAATGATCTGCCGAAAAACGTAAAATCTGAGAACAATGAAAATACCAGTAAGTAGACTGATCCGGCATATGTCCAAAAAAGCCGGTCAACCTCCGGGACTTTTAGAGCATGTTTCGGTGGCAGAGGCAGAAGATACTTCCGTTTCATTTATATCGTTCGATGAACATCACTTTAGTCAGATTAGCGTGTCTTCTGCTGAAGAAATTAAAAGCAGTATCAAACACGAGGCTACCAACTGGG
>JABMQA010001357.1 GCA_013203545.1 Bacteroidota bacterium | reverse complement strand
CCTCAATGACTAGCGTTTTATATAATGTTCTATTATCTGGTAAAAATACTTTTCCACCTTTAATATATAACTTTATACAACCAACCTCCTTTCATCATATACAATACATAGTGTACGATAAACATTTTGAACTTAAGAATCTGACTTTAAGATTCCCTTCAGTCTTGGCTGTTACTCCTTCTTAAGTAAGTATGACTGTAACAAAGGGACTACTCCGCCCATAATACCGGCGCGACTTCCTAAAATCGATTCCTTTATATCAATTATTGTTGTACCGGTTACCTGGCCAATCGTCCGGTGAAATTCACCAACTAGATCATTAAACCGTTCTCTACTTGCTTCTATTAAAACAGAGCCCGCCTCGACAGTCCCGCCACTTATTACAATAATCTGCGGGAAGAATATTACTGATAAATTTGCAAGCAGATGCCCTAAATAAAACCCTATTTTTTTCATTACTTTAATCGCAATTTCATCTTTACCTTCTCGGACTCTTGCTATGACCTCCCTGCTAGTAATGTTTTCATCTTCTCCATAGTATTTTCTCGTTAGGTATTCAATACCACGTACACCACACAATGCTTCAGCTGATCCACGTACATTCATCCCACAGCTAATTTTGGCGTTTGGGTCGATAATCATTCTGCCGCAATCACCTAAAGTTCCTCCAAATAATATAACTGGTTCACCATTTAATACCATTGAACAACCGATACCCGTTCCCATTGCAACGCTTAGAAATCTTTCATACATCTTTCCACTACCAAAATAATATTCTGCCAATGAATGTGCTATCAGGTCATTTGTGACAACTATGGGCATGTTAAATTTATTTTGTAGAGCCGAGCGGATATTGAATCTTTTAAAGCCCTTGGCGTTTGAAGAACATAACGTCCCACTACCATCTTCCATTTGCATTCCTAGCATGGATACACCTATTCCAACACAATTATTATAAGTGTTTGCCATAGCCTTGTAAATATTTGAATATAAATCTTCCAAATATTTTTTGCGTTTGTTTAACGCATCGATCGTTTTAATACTGGAAAAATTTGATATATTCCCCTTGGTATCTACAAGAGCAATTTTTGTATCAGTACCTCCAATATCAACCCCAACAGCCGTTACTTGCATTATTTTTCACCTCGTATCAAAGTTTATCTTTGTGAAACCTTGAAACCTTCATTTATAAAAGGCTTAGAGCATTACTCATTTTTAAACTGTTCTCCACCAGAACCTCGACAATTTAAACAATCAGCAGAATTTTTTAAAATTATGATTATTTTTACTTTTCTGTATAATTTTTAAATTCCTGCATCGCTATCATTATTCCACGTGGTACATGATATGCTGCTTTCCATTTGGTCCCTTTATCTGATAGCTTTATCGAGCCATCTCGGTATAATTCTGCATACCACTCACCATATTCATTATCATAAAAATTTTTATAACACCATTCCGAGATATCAATAAAACGATTGAAATATTCTTCATTTTGTTTTTCAACAGCGGCCATGGACGTTACGGCTATGGCCTCTGCATTTACCCAAAAATTTTTATCATCCCAAGACATGTTCGTTTCTTTATTCCAATCAAATTGTTTAGGCTTACCAGAGGTCACATCAAGATATGAATAGATACCACCATATTCATTATCAATACCTCTTTTGTATATCCATTCAAATATTTGTATAGCTCTATCAATTATCGATTGATCATTTCTCCGTCTTCCTTCTTGAATGCAAGCCCAACTCGATTCAAATGTATGCCCAGGATATACAATATGTCCTTCATCATCATCCATGTACTCCCCATTTTTACCAATAGCTTCAAATAGGGCTTCATGGTCATCTTTAGCAAACGAGTATAATATGTTTTCTAAACAATGATCAATTAATGGCCTAGTTTTGTCATCACCCAATACTTTCCCAACAATGGGGGCAACAATCATTGTTATCATATATAACCCATGATGTTTATACTTTGGACTCCAAATATTATGATAGATGTCCTTATAATTTGGGTCGTATACACTTTTCTCAATCGCTTTGTAGGCCTCAGATATTAACTCAATATCTTGATCACTATTTGATGCTAAAGCATATTCTGCCAATCCCGACAATACAAATAAATCCGTGAAAATTGAAATGGTTCCGGTAATAGCATTACCTTTTTGATCTAGCTGATAATTCCATCTTCCATTTCCTGCATAAGCTTTTTCGATTAAAAATTTTCTGCCATGGGATGCCAATTCAAACCATTTTGATTCATGAAATTGGCTATATAAAGCAGAAAACATCCATAACTGTCTACCCTGAAACCAAATATATTTATTAGCATCTGTAAGAGTACCCCTGCGGTCAAAACAGGTGAAATAACCACCACATTCTTTATCCCATGTTCTCTCTTCCCAGAATGACATAATTCCATTCAGTAAATAATCTTTATAAAAATCATACTGTTTTTTTATAATATTCTTATCTAACATAATGTCACCTCATAATTATTGTTTAATTCCTGTTAACGCGATACCCTTAACAAATGTTCTTTGAAGAGCGAGATATAGTATCAATATTGGAATTGTAGCTATTGTCGCAGCTGCCATTGACAGATCATATCTTGTTAGATACATAGAGGTAAATCGCGACATTGCAATTTGTAATGTCATCATTTTTTCTGAGTCAACAACTATTACAGGCCACATAAGCATATTCCACATCCAAATAAAATTAAAAATTGCTAAAGTTCCTAAAGCTGGAGAGATTAGCGGTAGAATTATTTTATAAAATATTTGCAGATAACTTGCACCATCAATAACCGCAGATTCGATTAAACCATTTGGTATTGTGCTTATGAACTGCCGCATCAAAAAAACAGCAAATCCGGTTACAAGGAATGGAATAATAAGTGCAATATACGTGTTATTTAGGTGTACCCTTGTTATCATTAAATATAGCGGTAAAACTAGTATTTCGTCAACTATCATCATTGTTGTTAAAATAATCGAATATATGATCTTTTTGCCATAAAATTTAAATTTAGCAAATACGAATCCCGTTAATGCAGCAACCAGTACCAATATGACTGTGCTGATAATTGTGACGAACAGGCTATTAAAAAGAAATTGCATAAACGGCAATGTATTGAATAGGTCTTTAAAATTATTAAACGTTGGATTAGCAGGCAAAAATGTTGGTGGCATTTGAATGATTTCTTTTGATGGTTTTATGGATGATAAAAACATCCATATTAATGGCAACATGGTAATAAAACTTCCCGCCATTAAAAATATATTTAAGAAAATATTACTTATAATACGACTTTTCTTTCGGTTTCTATTTTTTTTATTAAAAGTTAATTTATTTTTCATTTTTTATCCTGTTCTGACTAATATTCCCACTCCACTCTATACAATCTAAATTGTATAATTGTAAATATTGCTAGGATAATCAAGAGAATTAATGCGATGGCAGCAGCAAGTCCATATTTGTTATATAAAAACGCGTTTTTAAACATATAAACAGAAAGTGTTAAGGTAGAATTTACCGGCCCACCAGGTTCACCAGATATTGTGCTTCGAGTCATAATAAAAATTGACGTGAACTCTCTAAGAGAATTGATCATTACGACAACCATGATAAGAAGAAATGTCGGAGCCAATAAGGGAAAAGTTATGTATCGGAATCGAGACCAGATATTAACACCATCAATTTCCGCGGCTTCATAGAGATGCTCCGGGATACCTTGTAGACCAGCAAAGAAGATAACCATATACCAGCCAATATCTTTCCAAATTGAAACAACGGCTATCGACAACAATGAAATATCTGTATTTAACAAAAAAGATTGCTTCTGTATGCCAACTAAAGATAATATATAATTTGCCAAACCAAGACTCGGATCATATATCCACATCCAAATCAGCGCAACACCCGCTGTTGATGTAATAACAGGACAAAAATAAGCGATACTGTAAAAATTCCTTAAGCGAGTATTCTTGATACTATTTATCCCCATTGCAATTAGCAAAGACAAAGGGACAATAGTAATAACTCTAATGCCTGTAAGGATAAACGTCTGTTTAAAGGCCTTCCAGAACAATTTGTCTTTTAACAATATTTGATAATTATCCAATTCGTTAAATATACTAATTTTAGAAAATTGGTCTGTGGAGGATAAACTTAAAAATAATAAATATAAAACTGGAAGAATAAAAAAAAGCATTATATAAAATAATACAGGATAAGCAACAATATAAGGAAATAATACTTTCCTTTTATGTCCATGTAATTTCTGCATATTTTTCTCCAGAGTTAAATCAATAACAGACTTTGTTTTAAATAATACGGGAATCTAATAATATTTAGATTCCCGTATTTGTATTACTGTTACTGGCCACTTAATATTTTATTAAGATCTTCGGTTAATCCTGCAAGTGCTTGTTCCGGTGTTAAGTCGCCACGGGCTAATTGTTGTAAATATGTGTTTACTGTATTATTAAATTTTTCACGGTCTACTTTATATCCAGAGTAAGTTGAATATTCAGCTGATTTCACATAAGCATCCATTACATCATCATTCAAAAATTCCACAGCAGCTGACTTTAATGAAGGAAGTTCGCCGTCATACTGTACACGATTTACAAATTGTTCTTTTGTCTTGTAAAATTTCAAAAATTCCCAGACCATTTCTTTGTTCTTTGAGTTTTCAGGAACTATAAACTGCCAGACTGTATCACATTGCGAGTATGCAGGATACTCTGGGTTTATTGAAGGCAGCGGGTCTCCAAAGCCGACTTTAAGATCAGGATTTTGAGTTTCAGCAGCTTTACCAGCCCACGCTCCGATATCCATCATAGCAACTCTTCCTTGAGGAAAGCCATTCAAGCCACCAACAAATAATGGATCATCTACTTTGTACTTTAGATATATATCTTGATACGCCTGTAGAGCCGCTAAACCACTTTTATTATCAAAAGCTATTTTACCATCTTTGATGATCTCTCCCCCCTGTTGAAGAACATACGCCATTGCATGAAACGATTCCAGCACACCATGAACACTGAATCCTGCTTGGATCATATTCCCATTGTCATCAAATTTTGTGCATTTCTGAGCAGCTTCCATGAATTCTTCCCAGGTTTCAAACTTTGGAGGCACCGAAATTCCAGCTTCCTTTAGTAAATCTTCATTATAGACCAGACCTCCTGTCCCCATAGTTACATGATTTGGAACCATGTAAACCTTTCCATTTACAATTGCCTCATCTCCGGGTCCTTGGAAATACTCTTCGTGCAACCCTTTAACGGATAGAACATCCACTGGTATTTCTGACACTAAGCCAGCATTAATTAACGGTACGGCCCATTGACCAACAATTGTAATAATATCGACTGCTGTCCCTGCTTGAACAGCCGAGTTGATTTTTGGTAGATACTCAACAAATGGGAAAGATTCAATCCTTATGGAAACATTGGGATGTTCTGCTACAAACGCATCAATTGTAGATTGTAGAGCTTTAATTCTCCATTCCGCACTTTGTTCCCATATAACCAATTCAACACTAGCGGCAAGTGAAAAGCTTGCTACCATCGATACACAAATTGTTAACGCTAATAGCCATAATAATACCTTTTTCATTTTTCATTTTCCTCCTTGCTTTAAAAATTAATAATATTTAGTAACTTAAACAAATCTCAGCTATTTTAACCTCATAAACATCATCCTCCTCTTTAGGTGTGGAATTTTTTATTGTGGAAACCCCACGGGCTTGCCCGTGGCACCTTTTCCACTTTCGAGCTTCTCTCGACGCCCTTCGGGCGAATTTTACATTCATCCACGGGTAAACCCTTGGTATTCTGCCCTTCGGGT
>JABMQA010001356.1 GCA_013203545.1 Bacteroidota bacterium | reverse complement strand
GTATTCCACTGTGATGTCATAATCCAGTGTGCCATCACCTAAATTCTGAACCATCATAACATCACTTGATGATCCCCCAAAATCAACATTAAAATTAAAATTACCAGGCTCAACATTTATAACAGGATTACCTTCCGGAATTATGACTGTTACGGGTTGGGATGCAGGCGATAAACCTTCATCATACAATGCCTTGACAGTATAGCTGTAGGTTCCACTTGAAAGGCCACCATCTGTGTATTCAAGGGCAGTCACTGTTGATCCGTTAATTTGAGACCCATCTCTGTAAACGTTGTACCCGAGTAATCCACGCACATCCTTGAGTTCAGATTGTGTAGCAGCTTTAAGATTACCCTTGACAAGTATTGGGTTGGTGTTGCTATAATATGATTTAACAATCACAATTGGCTCTGTTGCTCCATCAACTTCATCTATAACAAATCCCTGTATGTTCCAATTACGGCTTTGCCCATAATTAGAATACAAATCCCAGTTTCCATTAAAGGAAAATAAGTCGCCATATCCTGCTACTGCAGGGCCTTCATCAATTCCGGCAGGTGTATCACCGAATTGCTGACCTTCCATTGCATAACCGATCCACAATTCCTGACCGGCGTCAATCTCATGTGGAGCTGTTAAATAAACATCATTCCACTCATCCATCACAAGGCTGGTCATCATTTCACTAACGACCAATGTTCCGGCGTTAGCACCAGTCCATACTTTCAGGATGTAGTCGCAAGCCATCGTACTTCTTGGAAAAATTTTAACTTTGGTTAAGTACTGGCCATCATAAGCAGCCAGGTCACCTGTTTCAAAACGGGCAGCTACCATCCAGTCTCCACCATTTGCCAGACCTATCCCATCGTAGTTAGTCCCATTATCCCAGTGAATGTATTCACCGTTTTGAATAGGAGGATCCCATGTTAAAACGGCGCTATTGGGAGCTACAAATGATCCTGCAAGGTTGAGTGGCGGGTTCAGTCCCGGGCCTGCTTCCGAAGGAATGGCAAACGCGGTAACCACACAACCACCCTGGAAAGCACCAACTAAGGTGGCTGCACCGGTTGCAACATCTACAGTATAAAGTTCACCCTGTGTGGTATAACCTGACAGGTAGCAAACGCCGGTCGCTTTGTCGAACGACATATCCTGTGCATAATTGAAGTTGTAGCCAAGCGGACCTACAATTGTAGCAGCCCCCGAAGTTTTGTTAATGCTGAAGAAATTGTCATCACCAATATCGTATCCATAAAGATTGCCGGCAGCATCGCAGCCAATGGCAATCATCAGGCCGCTTGGATTACCCATGCCGCCAATCATTGTACCTGATCCTGTAGCAGGATCAATTGCGTAAAGGTCGGTAATGGATGCACCATACAGGGTAGTCCCATCCCAGGCAAGGCCGCTGCAGTCGGGGCTGTTGCCGATGAAAGTCATATCGCCGGAACCCGGATCGATCGTATAAAGACCTCCACCATACTGGCCGCCATACCAGGTATCGTTAGCCCAGCAACCACCGGCAATGAAATCACTACTGGTTGTAGGGGCAAGCAGGGTGAGTGTACCCGGAGTTCCCAGATCGAAGGAAATGGGGCCTTCAACCAATGTACCTGAGGGATCGTATGCGTTGTAGGCATAAACAAAGGCAGCATCCTGAACAACGAGGCCTTTTGTCTTACAGTCGTTCGAAGGATCTTCGTCACCAACGAGTTCAGTACAGGCATCAGCTGTATATGATCCAATAGCAGCATTCCAAGTAGCGAATGTAACCTGCTCGGTAGCGCCGCCGGCAAGGCTGGTAACAGTCATTGTTGAGCTGTATCCGCCAATATCAAGTGTTACAGGGAAAGTCTGTGCATCCAGTCCGAAGTTTTTAACTGTAACTTTAGGTGTTACAGGGCCCGGGGCCAAAACACCGGCGATGTCAATTGAATAAACACCAACATCTGCGAGAATCGGAGTTCCGCCAACCTCGATGGTATAATCTTCAACTTCACCATAGGAAGCGCTTCCGCAAGGTACCGGAGCTGTGCTGTAAGTCATTCTTACACGCATCCTGTGGTCACCGTTTGCTGCTCCGGCGGGAGTGGTAATGGCACCTTCAAAAGTTTCACCGGTACCGCCAACATTAACCAGTTGGAATTCTTCTTCACCACCCAGTTCAAATTCGAAATTATCATTCCAGTCAACCCATACATAAACGATGTCGCTGGCCCATGCATTACCATTGGTAACAACAATGTCCTGCGACATACCCTGGTTGATCACGGTTGATTGATCGGTGTAATCTGCAACACCACCCTGCCATCCGCTTGTGTTGTCGATATCGCCACAAAGCACATTGTAAATCCATTCATCCTCGGTATTTGTGGTAGCTTCGCAGTAATCTGCAAATGGGATATGGATAACATCTGATTGAGATACACCCATATCAGCAGTAAACAAAATAGAAAGCTCACCAACATATCCGGGAACGATATCAGGACTGGCAAAAACATTGAATGTTGCCTCTCCTGTAGCGTCAGGTGATAAGTCTCCAATATTTTGCGGTTGGGTAGTGAGCACCACAAGCATCGGATCAGAACTTGTGAGTTGAGCAACAACATCGTAAGCATCGGCTGAGCCGCCATTTTCTACGGTAACTGTCATTGCTGCCGTTTCTCCCGGATCGAGGAAACCATTGTTGTTTCCACCGGAATCGTTAATGCTGTAGCTGACATATTCAAGTTTGGGGGCATGGCCCTTGATCGAAATATAACTAATCCACACATCGGTACCATCAGTAGATGAGAGTTCAAACGAAACTGTGTGATTGTCCGGGATATTCTCATCACAATCCAGTGCAAAAGCATCGTTAATCGTTACTGTGCCATCCGGATCAATATTTCCGAAATATTGCGTTCCATCGGTAATGGTAACATACGGATCAGATGACGTCATGGTTACGTTTACATTTTGTGCCTGCTCAACCCCTACATTTTTCATTGTCATGTTAAGTGTGATACTCTCACCATAGTCCATCATTCCATTGTTGTTTCCTGATGCATCGTTGATCACAAATGAATCGCCAACTACATATGGTCCTTCGGGAGGAATTACATCAACAGTGGCTTCATACCTGAAATAATCCTGTTTTGTAACGGTCACGATCATTTGATTTGGAGGAAGCTGAGGCTCAATGGTAATATTGGTAGCCCCACCGGTACTTACAGCAACACCGATGATCTCTCCGTTAACAGTGAGTGCAATAAGTGCACCTTCATCGGCAACTACTGTAAATACGGATTCGCCACTGTACAATATCGGGTTGTGGTTTATTGCCATGTTCTGAGGTACTTCTGTATAC
>JABMQA010000119.1 GCA_013203545.1 Bacteroidota bacterium | reverse complement strand
TTCCCTTTCAATTTAAAATAATTAACAACCGCCTTCAACAGCTGCTTTCTTTTTTTTCTTTGTAAAAATGATTTCATCCTTTGGCATATCCGTATCAATATTTAGGGAACCACCTGTGAAATACTGGCTTGCGCCCAGCCGTGACCGGTAGAGATCGATGGCTTCCTGTGGCTCGGTTGGTGAGGGCGGTAGGGGCTGAATAATGGTTTCAATCCATTTATTGAGCCCATCGTCCAATACGTAAATTCTGGTATAACCCATTCGTTTCGCCATCATCCAGGCCTGGTTTGAAAAAACATCACCGTTTGAGTAAAAGATAAAATCCTTTCCATCCTGATTCATAATTTCCATCGACCCTTCAAGAAGAAAGTCTTCAAATGGAATATTTACAGCGCCGGGCAAGGCAAAGTCCATAAAGTCGTAAGGTGACCTTACATCAATTAACTGTACGGCAGGGTCGCCGTTGATGATCCGTTCAGCTATTTCATCCGTGGAAATATAGCGAGTACTTTCTGTATATTCTTTGAGCAAAATTTCGGGCTGGGTTTCACTGGAAAGACTTCTGCTTTCAAGGAAAACCAATCCAAAACCGAATAATATCAGAATAACTGAGAGTGTGACATATGTTTTATTCATTTCTAATTTGAATTTTAATATTCAACTTTTTTAACCCTTTCCTGTATCACATTTGCGATGAAAAATGCTACAAGCGCTACCATTATAAAAAGAAGCATAAACCAGCCTACCGGAATCCCTATTAACTCATACACGGTTGGACTGCCCATAAAGCTTGAGTTGTAGATTCCTTCGAACAGGGGATAGAATTCGGAAAATATGAAAATCCCAACAGTCATGGCAATCGAATAAACGATGGCATCAATCTTACCAATTGCGGCTCCGCAATAGCTGGTACCCGGGCAATATCCGCCAAGGATGAATCCCAGTCCCATGATTACGCCTCCAACTATGGCCGATGTCAGGTATGTAGGATTTACGAAGATAAAGCTCATATCAACCCATCCCATGTAGTGAAAATAATAGAGGCCAAGCGCAGCGGTTATTGCTGCTGTCATAAAAACTTTTAGAACAACGAAGTCGTAGCCGTAAAATACGCCGGCAAGTTTTCTGCTTGACGAAAACCCCGATGATTCGAGAATAAACCCGAAAGCTATGCCTACAAGCACGGCAATTACGTTATTCCAGTTTCCGTCGATATATTGTAAAGGAATGAGTGGTCCCATAATTTTTTCTTTTCAATGATTTTTAAATCCAAAATTTCCTAAAAAAATAAGCAAAGAGATATGCCGATCCAAAGATGGACAGCATAGAAACAAATCCGGCCAGCGATAATGTTGCCATACCACTCAACGCAGCGCCACTCGTACAACCACGTGCCAATTGTGACCCGATGCCAAATGCAAGGCCACCCAGAGCCGCCATGATCAGACGGGTTTTGGAGGTGATTTTTGGTGAATGTTCCACTTTAAATTTCAACCTGCCTGAAAGGGCGCCTGAAAGGAATGCCCCGGCCAAAATACCAATAACTTCAAATACCAGCCATTGATTGAGCGGGTGGTGGTCGTCGCTGATAAATTTACTGTAATAGCTTGATTTTTCAGCGTGATCGGGGGCAACTGAATTTACTGCTGCAACAACAGTGCTTTTGGCAGCGCCACTGGCCCCCAATCCCCTCCCCGTAATGTAAAATGATGCCAGCAACAGCAAGCCAAGCATTACACCTCCAAAGTAAGGATTCCAGTATTTTTTAGAACGATCGGTCATATTTTGAATCTCCTATTAGTTTTACGGTTGTTTTATTAATACAAATAGCGGGTAATCTGCCCTGCCTCCACCATAATAAACCTGAACACCAGCCCACCCATCAATATCAAAAATGCCGGTATGGCAATGGGGATCCTGTAACCTGTCAACTCCAGTATCTCAAGTGTAGCAGGGAAAAGCAGTCCGAGGATGATTACAAACACCCAGAAGGAAACTGTAAACTGACCACCCAAAAACAGATCTACTGCCTGGATCATGGCCTCTGATCCTGCCAGCGACCCCATGATCAAGTGGGTAATGAAAAACAGCTCGATGATAATGAGCAACAGGTCGATCCTGCTGAGTATTTTTCTCTCCTGGTGGCTTTTCGACATCCACATAATCGCCGCGACACC
>JABMQA010001355.1 GCA_013203545.1 Bacteroidota bacterium | reverse complement strand
CGGATTGGGCTAAGCCATTGGAAAACCAAATGTTATACAATGGGGATTTAATGTTTTTTGGATACTTCCTTTGAAGTATGATTTTACAGTGTGATAAATCGGATAAAACAAAATAGATTTTTAATCTTGTGACATTAGGCATTTTGTGAATAATTTGCCGGCAAAAGTATAACTTCTCTGTGGATCAGGGGCTATCAAATCCATCTACCGTAGGGAGGTTTAGTTCAACCCAGTATAAAAATAACAATTCCCGAATAATGCTGTTGTTACCGGTCATTTTTAATACTTTTGATAGCTGTTAACTTCATCTGATTTATTAATAGGATAATTGTTTAATTACCAGTGATAACACAATAAGTATAGAAGAAATTGAAAAACCAAATATGTTACATTATGGAATATAACATATACTGTGATGAAAGCTGCCATTTGGAAAACGACTCGCACAAAGCCATGGTTTTGGGGGCTACCTGGTGTGCCAGTAATGAAAAGATGAAGCTTTTCGAACGCATCAAGGAAATAAAAAAGAAGCATGGTTTTAAATCGAATTTCGAAATAAAATGGAATAAAGTATCTGTATCAAAACTGGCTTTTTACAGGGAAATTGTCAATTACTTTTTCGATACAGACAAGCTTAATTTTAGAGCATTGGTTATCCCTGATAAAAGCGAACTCAACCATCAGAATTTTGGGCAATCTCACGATGATTTTTATTATAAAATTTATTTCGACATGCTTAAAATCATCATCTCTCCTTATGATAATTATAACATTTATCTCGACATAAAAGATACTCAGGGTTATAATAAGGTGAATAAATTACACGAAGTAATCTCCAATGCGCATTATGATTTTGCTCAAAACATTGTAAAGCGTATTCAGGAAGTCCGCTCTGAGGAGGTAAGCCTGATGCAAATAACCGATTTGTTAATTGGGGCAATGTCTTATTTTCATAGGGAACTTAAATCCAGTAAAGCCAAACTGGAACTTATCGAATTAATAAAAAAACGCAGTGGCTATAGTTTGCAAAAGTCAACTTTACCTGCTGAGCGTAAATTCAATTATTTCATATGGCACACGGGTTTTAAACGGAGGGCTGCAAATGGAGGTTTTTGAACTACCTGATTTAATTGAACTTGATGAATTTGGTGGAGACATCAGCGCCTATCTCGAAGCTGTTTATGAAATTTTTAAAGCGGATTTTATAAAAAGTAAACCTGTTTTTCGCGGTAAACGACTGGGTTTAAAAAAATATCCTTTAATTGAAGGTAAAGAATACACTTTTTATCACATGACTCATGATGGCGATATTGAAAATGAGCGATTGCCCGATTTACGAAGAATGGAGCGTATTGCCTGGCCAAGACCAATGATTGTCGATTCAGAGCATTCATACCTGAAAGTGTGGAGAAATGTCCGACGTGGTAAAGGTGGTACGAAACACAGGATACTCATTTTACATGAAGCAGAGAAATACCTTGTAGTACTGGATGATAGAAAAAAATATATTTTGCCATGGACGGCATACCTGATAATAGGTTCCCAACAACTTGAAAGACATTTAAAGGAATACGAAACTTATAAAAAGCAGAAACCGCCAAATTTGTGACGGTTTCGTTTCTCTTTCAACACTGACACCTTACGGATGGTTGGTGAGATATTTTAAGTATCTTATTATCAATAATCGAACAAATGTAATACATAAAAGTATACAAAACCAAAAAAAATCCAAGTTTTATAATATTTGGATAAATTACTTTATCTTGTATAAAAAAAAATGTTACAACCAGAATTTGAGTTAAAGGTGAAAAAGAACTACCCACAACTGTAACCAGAAAATAACAACGTCCTAAAATCGGCAATTTCTGATGTAGTGTTTTCAGGAAAATAAGAATGTACAACTTGCGTCAGGGATCGGGATTTTTACTTAGGGTCTGCTGAAAAACTCACAATCTTCATCATAGCTATTTGGTCATGCAGCTAACCCAAAGTTTAGAATTAAATTATTACGGTTTTCATTTTTCCAATTTATTG
>JABMQA010001354.1 GCA_013203545.1 Bacteroidota bacterium | reverse complement strand
CATTTCGATAGTGTAACGAGCTATCCGCAAACACGTTTCAAGCTTAGTGAGGAGTTTGGTAACAAGATATTAAATGCCACCGAAGATGAATTGTCGTCCAATCCCAAATTTGTTGAATTGATCAAAGGAATTAATATTACAGCTGACCCTGTTTTATCAGGCGGGGCAATCGTATCTTATAACTTGATTTCGGCATTATCATCTGCGCAAATATATTACAGTAACAGCAAAAACGATTCGTTAATCTATACCTTTGTAATCAACTCTGCATGCCCGAGATTTATGAATTTTAGTCATTATAATTATGTAAATGCCAGCCAGTCGTTTAGGGATCAGGTAGTATCCGGGGATACCAATTTGGGGTCAAACAGGCTCTACGCCCAGGCTATGGCCGGTGTTAAAACCAAAATCAGCTTTCCCCACCTTAAAAACCTGGTACAGGGCAACAGCATAGCTATTAACGAAGCCAAACTAATTATATCCAATGCCACCCCTAACTCAGTTAATGCGCCACCTACCGAAATGTCACTGATCCGGATCAGGGAAGATGGCGGTTTGGATTTTCTGGTTGATCAGTTTGAGGGTGCTGAATATTTTGGTGGTTATTATGATTATGCCAATAACGAATATTTTTTTCGGATAACACGACATGTTCAAAGTATTATCAGCAAAGATACGGTTGATTATGGGCTTTATTTGGTTGTAACCGGAGCCTCAATTATCCCGAACCGGTTGGTAATAGACGGTTACAATCCAACATCTTCGGCAGAAGAAAACCGGTTAAAACTGGATTTAATTTATACAGTATTGAAAAATTAGCAATCATGTGTGGAATTGTAGGTTATTTAGGATTAAAAGAAGCTTACCCAATCCTTATCAATGGCTTGCGCAGGCTTGAATACCGTGGATACGACAGTGCCGGTGTTGCACTGATTAATGGGGGGATCAATTTATATAAAACCAAGGGGAAAGTTTCGGAACTTGAAGCATTTGTTGTAGATAAAAACACCAAAGGCACAGTCGGGATTGCCCATACACGATGGGCAACACATGGAGAACCGAATGAAATAAATGCACATCCGCATTTTTCAGAATCTGAAAAACTGGCCCTTATCCACAACGGGATCATCGAAAATTATAATGTTATAAAGGAGAAGCTCATAAAATCCGGTGTTAAATTTACCAGCCATACCGATACCGAAGTACTTATTCAATTTATTGAGTTTATTCAAAAGGCCGAGAAAGTTGATTTGGTAAAGGCCACACAGCTGGCCCTCAGCCAGGTTGTTGGAGCATATGCAATTGTTATTGTTTCAAGGGATGAGCCGGATATGATGATTGCCGCACGAAATGGCAGCCCGCTTGTAATAGGTATTGGTAAAGATGAATTCCATATTGCTTCGGATGCGTCTCCAATTATTGAGTATACCCGGGATGTGGTATATCTGGATGATGAGGAGATCGCTATCATAAAGCGAAATGAAAAGCTACAGATCAAAACGCTGAAGGATCAGCAAAAAACCCCATTTGTCGAAAAGCTCGAGCTTGATTTATGTGCACTTGAAAAAGAGGGCTATGAGCATTTCATGTTAAAGGAAATATTTGAGCAGCCCAAATCCATCCGCGACAGCATCAGGGGTAGGTTAAATATTGAACGGGATACCATCGCAATGGCCGGTATTATCGACTTTGAGCAAAGATTTTTGAATGCCAGAAGAATTATATTTACAGCCGCCGGTACTTCCTGGCATGCAGCACTCGTTGGTGAGTACTTGATTGAGGAGTTGGCCAGAATCTCGGTTGAAGTGGAATATGCGTCCGAATTCAGATACCGAAACCCGATCATTGATGAAAGGGATGTGGTAATTGCAATCTCCCAATCGGGCGAAACAGCAGATACACTGGCAGCCATGCGCCTGGCCAAGTCGAAAGGGGCATTAATCTACAGCATTTGTAATGTTGTAGGTTCATCCATTGCCCGCCTCTCCGATGCAGGTTCCTTTACACATGCCGGGCCTGAAATCGGAGTAGCCTCAACCAAGGCCTTTACGGCACAGGTAACTGTTTTAACATTAATTGCACTCCTTCTCGCACAAAAAAAAGGAACCATATCCAAATCAAAGTTCAATCAATTGATTAATGAACTGGATACCATACCCTCAAAAGTGGAAGAAA
Organism: Bacteroidota bacterium; assembly: GCA_013203545.1. Classification (GTDB taxonomy): domain Bacteria; phylum Bacteroidota; class Bacteroidia; order Bacteroidales; family 4484-276; genus JABMQA01. Next base: position 8,584 of record JABMQA010001354.1, on the reverse strand, counting down.
CTTTGAAGGTAAGCGAACAGGTTCGGGAAATGGCCAAGATTTTTACCTATACCAGAAATTTCCTTTACCTGGGAAGGGGATATAATTTTCCGGTTGCCCTCGAAGGCGCACTCAAACTCAAAGAAATCTCCTACATTCATGCCGAGGGGTACCCTGCTGCCGAAATGAAGCACGGGCCTATTGCATTGATCGATAAAAAGATGCCGGTTGTAGTTATTGCACCTGTTTCGGGAATTTACGATAAGGTGGTTTCTAATATTCAGGAAATCAAGGCGAGAAAAGGGAAAGTAATTGCAATTGTTTCAAAAGGCGATAAAATTGTTTCAGCTCTTTCCGATTATGTGATCGAAATCCCGCATACCGATGAAGTTCTTTCCCCGCTACTCTCAGTAATTCCGTTGCAATTGCTGTCGTATTACATTGCTGTAATGCGCGATTGTGAAATTGACCAGCCGAGGAATCTTGCAAAATCCGTAACCGTAGAATAAACAAAACACCGAAAAACAAAGGGCATACCCGAATTGAGTATGCCCTTTTATATTTTTAGGAAATGTGTCCGGTTAGTAGAACATCATCCGGTTGTCGGTAATGTCAGCTTTTTTCTCAAGTGCTTTAAACATGGAGTTGGAATTTACCTGTGATGTAAAGGCGGAACTTAACTGATTGGCATTAACCAGTGTTGTAGCCTCTTTATCCTCAGGAATGCTCATATCATCTAAAATCATTACAAATACTGCATTATTCCCTTTCAGTGGTTTGGATAGTTGACCAGGTTCAAGCGTGAAAGCTTCACCAATAACTTCATACTCACGGCCAAAACCCGGAATATTTCTTGCGGAGAAACTTAGATTTGCTGCCGTATCAACTTTTTCTCCAAATTCTGCTGCGATCGCTGCAAGATCCGTTGCGTTCAGGCTATTAATTCTATCAACGATGATATCACCTTTTTTCCTGTTAACCACCAGGGGCCTTATTTGTTCCTTAACCTGCTCAAAAGGCGTGGGACCTTTTTCGCTAACATGCTTAAGAACTGCAACAATAAAGCTGGTTCCGTCCTCAAATACCGGAGATACATCACTTTCATTTACATTTTCGAAGAAAGCCCAGCGAATAATCTGGCGTGGATTTTCTACTCCGGCTATTCTATTTGCCATCGGGGACAGGCGGTCGGCAACCCGTTTGTTTAAACCCTGGTTAACCACAGCCGTATCGAATTGAACCAAAGTACGGTTTTCACCTGAAAATTCACTGGCTGCGAGGTAAACATCCTGATAGGTTTCGTTGCTGGGTTCGATGGCCCTTGTAATCATGGCAACCCTTACCTTGTCAATGGGTTTAGTTTCATCTGTTACCTGAATGATATGAAGGCCCAATGGGGATTCCATCTTTTCGATCCCACCTTTTTTAACCTTTAGGGCTTCAGTATAAAAAGTTGCATAACCAGGATCGCCATCAGTGATCCAGCTCATGTCGCCCTTATCTTCGGCAGCGGTAGGATAATCGGAAAACGCAACAGCTAAATCCTCATATTTTGATGGGTTTCTTTTTAAAACGGTCAATAAACTATCAGCAAGACTTTCAGCATCTTCAAGTGTTCTCTCGCTGATATTCATTCCTGATGGTGCAGTGGAATAAGAAATGAGGATTTGGCTCATTTTTATTGAATCAGGCCTTGGTTGCCTGTCCATAAGTCTGGCAATATGGTAAATTTCATTTTCAATATAGGGGCCTACAAGTGTCCCGATTGGTGATTCCATCATTTCCCTGGCAATTCGGGCAGATAGGTCGGTTTCTTTTTTATAGGAGCTGTCATAACGATCATCAGATACTGAGTTAACAAAAGTTGCAACATCCTCAGTTGTTTTAAATTCATTATACAACCGGTTAATTTCCTGTGCTAATGCTTTCCTGTCATCATCCGATGCTTTAATTTCAAATATCACATAGTCAACCGAAGCATTCCTGTCCTGTTGATAGTTGTATTTGAATTCATCATAGTAGCTACGCAGATCTTCGTCGGTTACATCAACGAGTGAATCGGCAACGGTGGAAAATTTCGGAGCTACATAACGAAAGGTGACTTTGCTGTTTTTATTATTGTAATCGAACCTGGCAAAAGCTTCCGGCACATGATAGCCCTTAATTAAAAGGTTTTTGTATTTTGTGTTCAGCCTGTCATCTTTAATCATCTTCTCCAGATTCAGGTATCTTCTCTTCATATCAGCTGATTGGTTATCCAGATTTTGAAGGAATGTTTTTACCATTTCAGGATCGAAGGTTCCTGTGTTGGGATCTTTGAATGATTGTTGTACAAACCGGTGTGGGTTTTCGCTCAGGATCTGGTCAGAAAGCTCATCGCTGGTAACAGTTAATCCAAGTTCATCATACTCCTTTCCAAGCACGATTTCCTGCACCGCCTGATTCCATACCCCTTGCTTAATATTATAAATATCCTGCGCAGTAAGTTTTGCGTCGCTTTGTTGCTGCTCCTTCCTGATTTGAACCTGTTCTTCAACCTTTTGGTTAAAATCCTGGATGGGAATTTCTTCACCTGCAATCTCACCAATATAATTTATTCTATATTTATTACTTGGTTTTAGAAAATCACCAAGTACAAATGCAGCCAGGGCAATACCGATAATAACTATGAGTAATCCTGAATGTTTTCTGATCTGTCCGATTAATGCCATTTTTATACTTTTTTAAAAGAGTGTGCAAAAATACAATAGATAATGAAACGGGGAAATTTTTTTTAGGTTAAAGTGTGAAATTTCGATAAAAGAATGGATAATTACATTTGGTTTTCTTCTTTCAGGATCAGTTTTACTTTTTCGATGCGCGTTTCGGTGGCTTCAAGGATTCTAAAGTCAAATGATTTTATCCCAATCCTGTCGTTAAGTTCCGGGATACTTTGATGGTGATGTATGATTAACCCTGCCAGGGTTTCATAATCATCCGATTCGGGAAGGTTTAACTGATATTTCTCGTTAATGTAATCAATTTCGAGTCTGGCCGAAAAAATATATTCCGTATCACTTACCTTTTCTTCGATCAAGACTTCCGTATCGAACTCATCGTGGATTTCGCCAAAAATTTCTTCAATGATATCTTCCATGGTAATGATCCCGGATGTCCCACCAAATTCATCAACAACAACAGCAATGCTTTTGCTTTGCTGGATGAACATCGAAAGCACTATATGTGCCAACATTACTTCAGGCACCACAATGATCGTCCGCATAATGGATTTAATACTCGGTGGGTTTTTGAAAATATCTGCCGAATGGGTGTACCCAATGATATTTTCGATCGAATCCCTGTAAATGGGTATTTTTGAGTGCCCCGATTGTATAAAGTTATTTCTTAGGTTATCGATGGTATCAGACTCGTCAAGGGCAATTATTTCGGTACGTGGCACCATGCATTCACGAAGCTTGACGTTTCTGAAATCAATGGCATTCTGAAACAATTGGATCTCCTGCTGTACTTCGCCCTGGTTGGCGAAGTCAGTTGTAAATTCTTTCAAGTAATTGTCAAGGTCAATCACGCTGAAAACATTGTTCTCGGTGGTTAATTTGATTTTAATAAAACGCTTGAGTATTGATTCGGAAAGGCCGATGTACAGATAAATAAACGGATAGAACAAGTAATAAAAGATTAATACAGGAACGGCAAATACACTGAGTATTTGATTGGGGTTTATCCGAAAAAGCACCTTTGGTAAAAACTCGGCAACAAATAAAACAACAAGGGTTGCAACAATGGTTTGCAGAATAAGCGAAAGGGTTTCATTTGCAATTTCCGGTGGAATTAATTGCAGAATAACCGGCTCCAGGATAGACGCCATAGCAATACCATATATTACAAGTGAAACATTGTTGCCCAGCAAAAGTGCCCCAATAAATTTTGATGGAATGCTGTTGAATTTAGAAAGTATTTTTGCCGACAGGCTGCCTTTACTTTTGTCCACCTCTATTTTCAGACGGTTGGAGCTTACAAATGCGATTTCCATGCCCGAAAAAAAGGCTGAAAAGCCAAGGGTAAAAAACACAATGGATAAATTACTCATGATATTTATTGTCCGTCTAAATCCTCATCAACTGTAAAAACCCCCCTGGGATTTCGAAGTTTGTATGTTTTTAATGATTCGTCTGCATCGAATCCATCGCCATACAGAACCCCATCCTTTGTGGTGCGTTTTACAAAAACTTCAGAGTAAATTTTCTTTAACCTCTGGTCCCAGATGATGTGTTCGGTGTTTAGTACTTCATCTTTTTCATAATCGGTGATAACCACATTATCCTTAACTTCCATCTGCTTCTTTTCATCCCAGCTAATACCGTAGTTTGCCGTGAGCTCAGTTTTTACGTTCATTGCGGTATCAAAAAACAATAATTGTAAACCTTCCGGGAATTCCATGTATGGTACCTCATCGATGTACCTGTTGAGCCTGGGGCTAATGAGTTTGATCACGATTTTGCCGGAATCGCTGTAAGTTACCTCGATGTCCTTTGCTGATTCTATCGGTAGAATTTCATCAGGATTCAGCGAACTGATTGTTTTCATATCGTTTTCACATGCAAAAAGCATTGTTGCTATCAATGCAGCAACAATGCTTTTAAAAATTCGGCTCCCGGTATTTGTCATTATTATGTGAAACACATTGTACTTAGTTGTATCGTGAAAGATTATTTTGCTACCCTTACAGTGGTTTTTTCATTAATCCAACACTCAACAGTATAAGTATCGCCCTCTTTCATGTTGTAGAAGAAAACTGTTTCAGTATTGGGAAACTGTTTCGAATAAATAGAGATTCGCTTATCGGCGATTTCGGCAATTTCAGGATTAGCCTTTTTTGCTTTAGTATATTGATCTACGGCAGCCCAATAGGCCCCTTTTTTTGTCAGGTCGTTATTCCCACATTCAGAGGCGCTGGCAGCATACATGTCGCCAATAATCAGTAATGCATGCCCTTGTGTTGGATTCAGGTCGAAGGATTTCAGTGCATATGACTTTGATTTAGGGAAATTGTTTTGTTGCCTGTAAACACTTGAAAGAAGCAGGTAAATATCTGATTTGGTCTTGTCATTCTCAATATTCAAGGCGTCTTCCAGGTAGGGGATTGCTTCGTTGAACTGTTCTTTTTTAACCAACATCTTTGAAATCATATAGCTTGAAGTTGGAGAGGGTTCCAACTCATTGAGTTTAACTGATGCATCAAAAAACAACTGGGATTCGGTGCAATTCTTTTTGTCAAGCATACCTGTGATCTTTTTAAGCAATGGAGTGTCATCAGGTGACCCTTCAAATTTTTTGGAGTAAATCGAAATAAGATCCTCACAAGTGGCATAGGGTTCAAATGAAAGTTCGATGTTGCCCTTCACATTTTCCCAGCCCTCATACGCTTTCGGATCGCCTTTACTGGCTTCCAGGTTATAATCGATTATCTCACTCAATTGGTCATAGGCGTCAACAATCAACCCTTTATCTATTTTACCATCATCCACCATTTTTGATACAGTTCTGAAGTAATACACCAAAACAAACGATTCGGATTTGTCGCCCCTAAGGTCAACCGATTTTTTAAAAATGTGATAAGCCTTTTCGTATTCTTCGGGCATGTATTTGAACAGATCCGATCCTTTTCTGCCCAAAACGTATCCTTCACGTCCGAAATACTTAATACGTTTGTCATAAATCATCATCATCGTGTCGATATATTTCGCTTTGGCATCATCACCTTTGGCCTTCTTCATGAAAAATTCCATCATGTTCAAACCATCGATATAGGTGTTTTGTGATGCTTGAGGGCAATTATCGAACACCCAGCGCCATGAGCCGATGGCGTCATCGATGGCCGGATTTTTAAAACCACTTGCCCTCCATTGCTTGTAAAATTCGCGGTACAGTGATAGGTTCATGACACACTTTGCGCTGTCACTACCATATTTACCCTGATCCTGCGGAACAAATAATTTTTTACCCGATAAACGCATATTATTCAAATCATTTGCTGACAGGGCTATAATACCACTGAAGAAAAATGTTGTAATCGTTAAAAATGTCAAGGCCTTTGTTTTCATTTTCGATTGATATTTTATAAAACTGTATTGTGCAATTTTCTATTATTCGATTAATTGTATTTTGGTTTAACAAACCATCTTTGCCAAATATCAACACCAAGTGTAAATTTAAAGTAATTCTCCTGAATCAAACCCGATGTTGTTGTTCCTCTTTTTCCGATTTCAAACCCGAGGTTTAATGATGACAATGAACGTGGAATCGGGAAACCAAATCCAAAACTCATACCAAACTCATTAATTTGGGTATTCTGTAAATCCAGGTAAGTTTTGTTAAACCTGAACCCCGCTCTATACGTAACCCTTTTCCAGTAACCAACAACGGAATTGGGATTGGGAATGTATTCGCCCCCAACCGAAATGTGCATATCGTTGGCAAGAGAGTCGGCTACGCCATATGTTTCATATTTACTCCAGTTTTGCCAGCCAAAATCGGCAGCCACCATCCAGTGACCCGGTTTTTGGAGCATAAAACCGATGCCATATTTTTCAGGAATTAACAGATTTCCTTTGTTTTCGATACGTTGCTCGAGGGTATCGCGATAATATTCAATACCTGAAGAAGTGCCAAAATAGGATCGCGCAAGGTAATCCTCAACGGCTTTAATATTTTGAGAAGGTGCAAAAACGGCGCCTATTCCCAGTTTAAGATCCTTTGCTATTTTTTTATTATACTGGGCCCCGAATTCGAAATACAAATCACCTACTTCAATATAGTTGTCGATTCTCGTATTGAGCATTGTAACCGAATCAGGGAAATATACAGCACGTGACAGGTTGGCTTTACCAAACATGTATGAGGCCATTGCGCCAATGGAGAAATTTTTATGCAACTGGATTCCGGCATTATAATAAAACTGGTTTATTCCACCTGAGCCCTGGTACAGGAATTCGGTGTTTCCAATGTCATCCAACACCTGGACATCCCTTATGTTGTACCCCACATTACTGTATGGTATTATTCCAATGCTCGATTTCAACCAATGTGTTATTGGAAAACCGAATAATAAATAACCCAATGTTGCATAATTGGTTGGGTTGCTTAAATTCTCGGTCTTTAACTGGCCGCTGCTGATGATGATGCCACCGCTGAACACAAACGACAAGGAATCGAATGCAGTGTTTGATGCAGGGTTGAAAGGATTTACAAAACGTGGATTGCTCACAGCATATGCTACTCCGCCCATCGAAAAATTATATGCATTTTTACGATATGCCAGATCGCCTAATCCATACCTTGAATAGGGTGAGTTGATTGCGATTTGGGTGTAACTTTCCCCTGCAATAATGAATAGGGTAACGGTTAGAAGCAGTGTAATTTTTATCGATCTATTGTTTCTTAACATTAAAGTCCAATATTTCATTCAATCCTTTCAGTACCAAATTTGGGACTGCAAAGATGCTATTTTTTAGTTTCTTATCAAAATAATTCCTGTCACCACCCGTAAGTACCACTACCAGGTTGGTGTATTCATTGTTGTATTTCTCAATAATTCCTTCGATTTCAGCCATTGTTCCATTAATTACCCCCGAAAGTATTGAATCTTCGGTTGACTTGCCAATGAGGCCGGTGAAATTTCTGTGGTTAACTAACGGAAGGCGATTGGTAAAAGTATGCAATGATTTAAATCGTAGGTTTATGCCTGGAGAGATGGCACCTCCCTGATAAATTCCCAGGCTGTCGAGAAAATCGTAGGTAATACAAGTTCCTGCATCTATGATCAGGCAATTTTGGCCAGGGAAAAGGTTATATGCCCCTACAACAGCTGCAAGCCTGTCTTTTCCGAGTGTTTCGGGAGTGGCATAGTTATTACTGATGGGAACGGGGGTATTGTGCGTCAACTCAAAAAACTCAAAATGTTTTTTCAAAAGGTTAAGTAAATTGTCGTCAGGCTTTCCTACACTTGACATGATGGCGCAGGTAGGGTTGTGCTTAATTTTAATTTGAAGGATTAAGTGGTCTGTCAGCTCCTTTACTGAGGTTTGTTCGATGATCTGGTTGCTGGTAAAGATAGCGACCTTCGTTAAAGTGTTTCCCACATCAATGATCAAACGGGTTGAAATGTTGTTGTTTCCTTTCAATATGATGTTGTATTTGTGTTTGCAAAATTAGTTGTAATCATGCACTAAATCATAACCGTAATGCAATAAATTTTAAAGCGGAGGGGAAAAAGCCGAGGGCGAAGAGCGGAGAGCAGAGAGCAAAGAACAAAGCGCAACAGCTCACAAAGCACTGAGAGCAAGGAACGGAGAGAGAGCAAAGCGCCCAAAGCAGATCGAATGCAAACCGGATAATTTTGGTAGCAATCGGGGCATTTGATTTTTACCTTTCCATCTCATTTTTTTGTTACCCCATCAGGCAACGGGATAATTTAAACGGGATATAAATTACTAATTGGAAAAAAAATTTGTTTTGTTTTACAAAACATGCATATCTTTGCCGTCCCAAAATTTTAAAGGGTACCATAGCTCAGTTGGTAGAGCAACGGACTGAAAATCCGTGT
>JABMQA010001353.1 GCA_013203545.1 Bacteroidota bacterium | reverse complement strand
GAACTATTGTATGCTTCTGATTCGGAAACGATCAGGAAGTTATTTACGGATGGGCCCTTTACACACTCATTTTCTTCGGAGTCGCCGGCAAGAATAGGTGAGTGGATAGGCTGGCAAATCATCAGGGCCTATATGAACAACAATCCGGATGTTACTTTAAACGCAATGTTTGAAGAGGTGGATGCGCAGAAAATTCTTGAAGAATCGGGGTATCGGCCCAAACGGTAATAATCAATAATATTTCCTCTCCTTATCATCTTTTGAGAATCACCGTAATGGAAGATGGTAGGAAATTTCATTTGTGTTGATAGAAAATGAAAACTTTTACGCAATAACAATGTTGGCTTGCAATTTATTTTACGATTTTTGCCTGAAATAGTAAAATAAATTTACATAATACGTGTTGCCTTGCGGAATAAATTGCTTTGCCTATTTGTTTGCCTGCTAGTCATTTTCCTTCAATATGAAAATAATGCACAGGTTGTGTATGATGTTCACAATGAGCCTTTGTCTGATACATCTGTTATAAAACAATCAAGAAAAAACCGGAGTAGAAAATTGGTTCCGAAATATGAAGGACCAATCGATAAATCAAAAGCATTCCATCCAGTTTGTAAAAAGGCAGAGACAACAAGATTCATCTCCAACCTAAAGGAGATTATGGCCTCGGAAAGCGCTACCTATACCACCGGAAATTTATCAACTGACAGAAATTTTACCGCATTACCAGGCTCATCAACCTGCCCCGGATTACTCATCGTTACGATACCAATCGGTGCAATTATCTATAGTGTTGATGTTGAATATAAGATGAGGGCACTCAATCAGGGTTGGAAATCTGAGCAAAGGTCCCAGCTCCGGTGCGTTTCACCCGGAGGGACAGATGAATCCGTATTGTATGCCGGAGAAGGTGACCAAACGGGTAACCAGAATTACAGCAGAACCGGTCTTGACATTGCAAATGGAGTTAGTGGTGGAGGGGATATCACGTTTGAACTACATGCCGGGAGAACCTGGGGAGGTTCCGGATGCAATATCACTTATAATTATGTAAGAAAAAATTCCTGGACTATCACGGTATATTATACCATGGATGCACTTCCAGATTTTACCGGTAGCCCTACCAATGTGGCAACAGGCCAAACCGTTACGTTTACTGATAATTCCCAGGGATCTGTCTCATCATGGGATTGGAATTTTGGTGCAGATGCAGTTCCTCTTACTGCAAACACTCAAGGCCCTCATAATGTGATATATACTCTATCTGGACATAAAACTGTAAGCCTTACAGTAAACGGTGCCAATAACGAAACAAAGGCAGACTACATAACTGTTACCAACCCGAACGACTGGCTTCATTGGGACGATGGGGTAAACAATAACGCTGTGGGTGTTGGATCTGCAAGTGTTTTCCAGATTGCTGCCCGATTCGAACCTGGGGATATCTCGTTGTATCAATCATATCAAATAACCAGGATGAGGGTGTACATTGACGACATTCCTATCGCTGCAACATTTAAAGTCTGGCAGGGTTCCGATCAACTCAACCTTACGGAATATGTAAGACAGTCATTTACACCAATAGCCACTAGTTGGGTTGAAGTTGTACTGAATACACCTTATAATGTAAATGTAAGCCAGGAATTGTGGTTTGGCGTTGAGTATGATGACCCTGGAACCGGTGTCTATCCTGCCGGCCTCGACCAAACTACCGACTACAATGGAAAAGGGAATCTATACAGGCTTGACATTACTGATCCGACTTCCTGGAATTTACTTTCTGCCATACCTATAACCGGAGAATGGAATGTACAGGCCTATCTGCAACCGGCTGGTATTAATTGGGCAGGTTCTGTTTCTTCGGAGTGGGAAGATGCAAACAACTGGTCAACGTTTGTTGTTCCGCAAATTGGCACCGATGTAGTTATACCGGTAACTTCAAATGACCCGGTTATAAATAGTGGCGTAACCATCCATAATCTGACAATAGAATCGGGCGCATCACTTTCGATTAATCCGGAATCTTCCCTTACGGTAAACGGGATGCTCACAAACAATGCAGGCGAATCAGGATTGGTCATTGTTTCCAATGATATCGGAACAGGCTCTCTGGTTCAAACATCGGTTGGGGTTGCAGCAAGGTTTCAGCGCTGGGTAAAAGGGGATCCGGAAGCCTGGCATATGCTATCCTCACCTATGACCGGGCAGGAAATTTCAGGGGACTTTACACCATCAGGAAGCTATGCTGACGGCACAGGATATGATTTTTATACCTGGTACGAACCCGATACTTCATGGGTTTATTTGTTAAATACCGAATACCCACCTACATGGGCTGATGCAAATGGAGGAATCAATTTCATCCAGGGTAAGGGCTATCTGGTTTCTTACCAGGCGACCAATCCCACCAAGGAATTCTTTGGTACACTCAATTCCGGATCCGTAAGTATTAACATCTCCAAAACCACAGGGATTAGCGATCACTTCGGAACAAACCTGGTGGGTAATCCCTATCCTTCATCCATCGATTGGAAGGCAACATCAGGTTGGGACAGAACAAACCTAACCACTGTTGGGGGTGGTTATGATATCTGGGTATGGAATGATACCGCATACAATTATGGTGTATATAACTCGGCTTCTGCCATTGATGAAGGAAGCCTTGGGGCTTCACGTTATATTACGCCAACACAGGGGTTTTTCGTAACTGCCTTACAAAGCGGGGTGTTTGGTGTGACAGACGAAGTTAGAACCAATGAAAATTCAGGAGGGTGGTTAAAATCCTCTTCGAAAGCCTCAAATATGATTTTTCTAACAGTTCAGTCACCAGATGGAATTGGCAACGATGAGGTTATTATCGAATTTGGGCATGATAGCCACATGTCTGGCACATCGAAAAAGTTTAGTTTTATTCGGTCAGCTCCAAGTTTATTTTTCCCGGATAATGGCCGGTATTATTCTTTACTATTGCTTGACTCCTTAAATCAACACCCTGTTTTACCATTATCATTCAGGGCGGGAAGTGATGGAAATTATATTTTGAATGCCTATTTTGATCCGGAATACCTGGAATTTGTTTTGCTAAAAGACTTGATAACTGGTGCTACACACGACTTTTCCAAGAATCAGGAATACAGTTTCATTGCTTCTGAACAAGATAATTCCGGGCGATTTGTGGTTCAATTTAAAAAAGGGAATTTCCCCAATCCACATGATAATTTGCCAATCAGGATATTTACAAGCAACAAAACGCTATACATCGACCTGCGGTTGGTTTCTGGAGAATGCAACGTTGAGGTTTTTAATGTAATGGGAAGGACAGTAAAGGAATTGGAGTTAGAAGGTGGAAGTTTTTATGAATTCAACACAATGAAATTATCCGGCATTTATATAGTACGTATTACGGCAAATGAAGGGCGGACAATAAAAAAACTAATGTTTTAAATATTTAGAATTGATGAAGCGAATCCTGGTTATTGATGATGATGATTTTATCAGGAGCCTGTTGGTAACTGTGCTTACAAAGGCAGGTTACAAGGTAATTGAGGCTGCTGATGGAGAATCCGGTCTTAAGATTGTTGAGGTCAACCAACCGGATTTAGTTGTCACTGATTATAAAATGCCCGGCATTTCGGGCCTTGATGTTGTTACCGAGCTTGTAAGGCTACATCCGGGCATTCCGGTTATCATGTTAACAGCCTACGGTGATGTGAGCCTTACAATTAAAGCGATTCAGGCAGGTGCTTTTGATTTTATTGAAAAACCCATTAAGAACTGGGAACTGACTGACGCAATACAAAACGGGATTCAGGCCTCCATTAAAAGCCGCAGCCTTTTAAATGTAATATCACCGGAATCAAGAAAAGCCATTGAAGAGAATCTCCTGGCAGGTAAGACCCGATCGATGCGTGAGATTTTTAAAAATATCGGCCGGCTGTCATTAAACAGGGTTAATGTTATCTTAACGGGTGAATCAGGTACGGGAAAGGAACAGGTTGCACGCCTGATACACTTTAGTGGATATAATCGTAACCATCCTTTTGTAGTGTTCAACTGCAACTCTGACAATGATGTGATACTTGACCATGACTTGTATGGTTATTCAAAGGGGGCAATAGCTGGTATTTCGGGTGAAAAGAAAGGCAAATTGGAGTTGTCGGGTGAGGGAACACTATTTCTTGATGAGGTCACAGAGTTGTCTATGAATTTGCAAAACAGAATACTTCGTTTATTGCAAACAGGGAAATTTGAAAAACCCGGTAACATAGAGTCTTTACCGGTTGAGGCCCGTGTAATTGCGGCTACAAGCAAAGATATCGAAAGCATGGTAGTGGAGGGGAAATTTATTAAGGAACTTTATTACCGTTTAAAAATGTTCTCTATCCATTTGCCATCGTTGCGAGAAAGAAAGGATGATATACCCGAATTATTACAATCCATGTTGCAAAAACTCAATCGAAAGTTGAATAAGCGGATAGTTAAGATTGAAGATGGGGTAAATGAGATGTTAAAAAAATATGATTGGCCGGGAAACATCCGGGAGTTGGAAAATATCCTCACACAGGCACTGATCCTATCGCATGGTGACGTACTTGAGAGAAAACATATTCATATTGTACAACCTGGATTAGATGCTAACCCTGAAAAGAGGAGCAATCTTGTACCTCTATCGGAAGTAGAAAAAGATCATATAAGGGAAGTTCTTAATGCAGTAAACTGGAATAAAATGGAAGCATCGTCCATTCTGAAAATCACAAGGCCTACTTTGAATTCGAAAATCGAAAAATACGGATTATCACCTCAATAGGAATTTAGTTAATAAAAAGAAAAGTATAGGTAGTACAATCTTTTGGGCTTAAGTCCTGATTAGTTTACACATCCATAAATATGGGAATTTCAAAAACCAGACAGATATTGAGCTTTAGTCAAAAACTTTTGGTTTGTATCCTTTATCCATCAATTCGAAAAACATCAAGTATTTTCGTGATTTGTAAATTTTTTTTACATGTGCTAAATTATCGAACATTTTTATACATCTATTTTTCAAGTCATTAAGAAAGTGTAATAATCTAACCATATATTTTTTTTACTTTAATCTGAAATTCAATTAATTTTTTTACTATTTTTACGCCCTCTTTTATGATTAATGTAAAATTATTTTCAAAGATGTGTAAAAATGTGATGATTGGTGGATTTTTTTTGGGACTGCTTTTAGCTTATATGCAGTCTTTTGGCCAGGCACAGGTTACCGGCCATATTTCCGCTGTGATTGTCGAGGGCATCAGTTTATCATCACACACCAACAATTCTATCCAAATTAAGCAAAATGCACCTTCGGCACGGATGGATTTGGGAGAGATCTGTGTCAGTGGAGGAGCCTCCGCTACTTGTGCAGTTTTAATATCAACTTCAACTTTAGAGGCTGAGAATGGAAATCATATTGATTTTGAAACCGATACATATTCCGAAAAACGCTCACCTACATTGAATCATCAGGGGCAGCATGTGTTCAAACTTCAGGGATCTGCTGGTAATGAGATTTTCTCAAACAAAGAAAAAGCCTACTCCGCGCAGTACAATGTAGTTTTTGCATATAATTAACATGCGGATGTCTCATGATGTTTCACGATAAAAATTGTCTCAAATTTGGAATTCCATAATAATGATAAATGGGGTATGTAATCATTACCCGTGATTTTGATTTATAATTTCTTTGTATGAGACAGGTTCAGTTATCACAGCCTGTTCAATTAATCGCAAGAATAAAAGCCCTCTGCTTGTT
>JABMQA010001352.1 GCA_013203545.1 Bacteroidota bacterium | reverse complement strand
CCGTATAGTAATTATTATGACTGGAAAAATATAGTTGATACCCTTACAACAGATTCAGCGCAGGGTGAAATAGATGCCGTTGCCGAACTCAATGCTGAGGTGGGCGAAGCCCTGGATATGGATTATGGTTGCGATGAGTCCGGTGCCTACTTATATTGCCCCGGGTGGAATATTCTTTGTGATTCAGATGAAGATCTTGAAACTGTACTCGAAGAGATATTTCGCTTCAATCCATCATTGGAGGTTGGGGACAGGGATGACTGGAATGCAGAAACATGGTTTGAGATAATTCAGCATCAAATCAATTTATCCCGCCCAATCGCTTATGGCATTGATTTAAGCTTCACTGAAGGCCATGCTGTGGTAGTTGATGGGTGGCGGGTGGTCAACCCTGGTATCAGACAATATCACATTAACTTTGGCTGGGCCGGAGGGGCGATCAGTGAGCCCTGCTGGACATTAAGCGGAAACTCCAACACATGGTACACACAGGATGCCATACCCTGTTTTGAAGATGAAGAAATGATCGTTGGCATCCGGCCAAACCCTTCATTGGGGGCATATATTTCAGGTAATTACTCCAAACCATCGTTCCCATACAGGTATTTCGACAGGGATGCAATAGGCTCAAATGCTACATTTGCAGCAGGTCAGAGGCTTCAATTTCAACAAAACATGAAATTATCCTGCCTGGGTTCAGGAACAATATCCTTTCAGGGAACTACGGATGAAAATACTATACTTTTTACCCGGGGGGATCTGGCGAGGGGAATTATCATATCAGGTGGTTCAGTAACGCTGCATCATCAGGGAAGCATTACGTTTCGTTGAAAATCGGTGGTTCATCCAAACATCATGACGGCAAAATCTAATTGCCATAACCACGCTAATTATTCATTATACTTTTTTAACAAACAACAGAAGTGTTACCAATTGCACACCGGAAGCAAACCACGGCTTTAACCCGTAATCCAAAACTTGAATTCCCCTCCTGTATTTCGTATATTCACGGTCTCAAATTTATAAACGAAAAAAATCGAGCCATGAAAAACATCATTATTACACTCCTGATCGGAATGTTAATTCTTCCCATTTACGCACAAACGCCACAAGCATTCAGTTACCAGGCAGTGGTCCGCGACGATGCCGGAAATGTTCTGGTAGACCGAAGCGTCTCATTTCAAATCAGCATTTTGAAGGGAAGCCCGGGCGGTACCTCTGTTTACACTGATACGCAGTCAGGAACGACCAATGGATCAGGTTTGGTAAACCTTGAGATTGGGAACGGAAGTATCGTCTCAGGTTTATTTTCAGACATCGACTGGAAAAACGGACCCTATTTTCTCCAGATTGAAATGGATGAGCATGGCGGAACAAATTTCCAGATGATGGGAACCACCCAACTGTTAAGTGTTCCTTATGCCCTGTATTCTTCCTCTACAGGTGATACCACCCGTTGGAAAAAGGGTAACGACAACGCTTTGTATTACGACAGGGGAAATGTAGGTATCGGGACAAACATTCCATCCTGGTTTGTAAATCTTGATATCCGTGGCTTCAGCCCTGATAATGGCGCGGTGGTTAATATCGGCAATTCGGACGATTCACACCGGTTAAGATTTTTTGGAGGGAAAGAAAGTGATCCCAACCCGTTCCTTCAATGGAAAGAGGGTGACCCACTCAGGTTTGCCACCGATGAAGGGGGCTGGTCGGAAAAGATGCGAATTACAAGCGAAGGATACCTGGGAATTGGAACAGAAAATCCTGCCGGCATACTGGATATAGCAGGTGCATATCATTTTCCCGGTGTTGATGGAATTAATGGACAGGTGTTGCAAACTGACGGAGATGGCGCATTAAGCTGGGTGACATATGCTGGAGGAGGTGTAAATGAAATCAATGATCTTTCGGATGGTAAAACAGGAGGCAACAGCGTTTTCCTTGGTACTGGTGCAGGAGCCCTTGATGATGGAACGGATAATAAAAACGTGGCAGTTGGGGATAGTGCTCTGAATGCGAACAATACGGGGCTAAGGAACACAGCAATTGGATTCAAGGCTCTATTTTCCAACACAGCAGCAAAATATAATACAGCAATTGGATACCATACACTACAATCCAACACAACAGGATCTATTAACACAGCAATTGGATCAAATGCATTATTGTCTAATACAACTGGACAAAATAACACCGCAGTTGGATCTAATGCATTATATTTAAATACTACAGGTGATGCGAATGTGGCAATCGGATATTCTGCAAACAGGTCTAATGAGTTGGGATCCAATAATACGATGTTAGGGTATGATGCCGGCTCTCAATCAATAGGCAACAATAATGTTTTCCTGGGATATCAGGCAGGCTTTGATGAGATGGGAGATAATAAGCTCTACATTGAAAATTCCGGTTCTCAATCACCTTTAATTTACGGTGATTTTGACAATGATATTCTAGCTGTGAATGGAAATATGGGTGTTGGAACCAGTGAACCTGATGAATCAGCAATATTAGACCTGAATTCCAATTCGAAAGGTTTTTTACCCCCGCGATTGTCCAGAAGTCAAATCCTGGGTATATCCGGACCTGCTGAAGGACTTGTTGTATATAATATGACTTCAAACGAACTAAATCTTTACGATGGAAACCGTTGGGTAACCATGTGCGGTGAATATGTTGTTCTTCAAGTCGGTGGTCCCCATGAGGGGGGCATCGTTGCTTATATACTTCAGCCCGGTGATCCGGGTTTTGATCCCATCCTACAACATGGCCTCATTGCAGCTGCAGGTGACCAAAGTACCGGAGCTCAATGGGGGTGTTATGGTATGAATATCCTGGGTACTTCAACGGCCCTGGGAACAGGTCAGGCCAATACTAATCATATTTTGTATCATTGCAGTACAGCAGGAATTGCAGCGCGCATTTGTGATGAATTTTTCATAGGTATTTACAATGACTGGTATTTGCCAAGCAGAGATGAGTTAAATAAATTATACGAAAACAGGTATGCCATTGGAGGCTTTGATTATAGCTACAACTCCGACTATTGGAGTTCCAGCCAATATGATGCACACTACGCAATGGATCAATCCTTTTTTGATGGTGCTTTTTGGTACACGCATAAGAATCAATATTACAATGTGCGGGCGGTTCGTTCTTTTTAATTAGTTAACCAGCTGGATTCAGATTCAATTGCACCTTTGTTTTTTATTAAAAAAGAAATTCAATTTCATGCTCGATATTTACATAGGATAGCATAAGTTGTCTGATAAGCAAAATTCCTCAATAATAAACATTTTATGCCTAAAGACACAATTCCGCACGTCCATGAATCAAAAATAAACTAACTAATGTACAATTTGGCGTGCATCCATTTTTTTTTTGAGAATAAATTTGTAGTTACCATTTTTTTATATATTTACAGTCAAATCTGTTATTTTCATTCACACAAAACCTTTACATCATGAAAAATTGGATGCTTACCCTCATCACTTCTTTTCTTTATATCATTGTAATAGCACAAGTCCCCCAGGCCTTCAAATACCAGGCTGTTGTCCGGGATGGGCAGGGTACAGTGCTTGCCAACCAGGCAGTTGACCTTCAAATCTCCATACTTGCCGATACCCCTGCAGGTAACATGGTATACAGTGAAGTGTTTAACAAAACCACAAACCCACTGGGTTTCATTACGGTGAATATTGGAACCGGGATGATAATCTCCGGTAATTTTTCTTCGATTGACTGGCAGGACGGAGTCTTTTTCCTTAAACTGGAGGTGGATACAGGATCGGGATATGAGGACATGGGAACATCACCATTACTGTCTGTTCCCTTCGCTCTTTATGCTGAAACCGCTGGTGAATACTCCGAAACTGACCCGATTTTTAGTGCCAGTCCCGCATTCGAAATTGTACAGTCAGACATCAGCGTTTGGAATACCGCATACGGATGGGGCGACCATGCCCTCGCTGGTTACATTACCTCAGAAAGCGACCCGATATTTGATAACAGTCCCGCATCTGAAATTTTAACGAATCATATCTTCAGCTGGAATAGTGCTTTTGGATGGGGTAATCATGCTCTGGCCGGTTACCTTATTGCAGAAAGCGACCCTGAATTTGGTGCCAGCCCTGCATCTGGAATTACAGTCCCCCACATCAACCAGTGGATCACAGCTTACTCTTGGGGTCCTCATGGATCAGTCGGCTACCTTACTTCTGAAAATGATCCAGTATTTAGTACAAGCGCTGCTAATGGAATTGTACCATCAGACATTATTACCTGGAATATTGCCTCCGGGTGGGGTGATCATTCGCTGGCAGGTTACCTTATTGCAGAAAGCGACCCTGAATTTGGCGCAAGCCCTGCATCAGGAATTTCAATCCCCCACATCAACCAATGGAACACAGCTTACGCATGGGGTCCTCATGCATCAGTCGGTTACCTTATTTCTGAAAGTGATCCTGTATTTAGTACAAGCGCTGCATATGAAATTGCACATTCAGACATCATAACCTGGAATATTGCTGCCGGGTGGGGTAATCATGCGCTGGCAGGTTACCTCACAATGGAAAGCGATCCGGTATTTGGCGCCAGCCCTGCATTCGGAATTTCAAGTTCCAAAATTAATAACTGGAATGATGCTTACAGTTGGGGCGATCATGCATTGGCCGGATATCTCACTTCGGAAAGTGATCCCATATTTGAAGCAAGTCCGGCTTCCGGAATTTTAATCAATCATATCAACAGCTGGAACACAGCATACGGATGGGGAAATCATGCGCTGGCCGGTTACCTTACTTCGGAAAGCGACCCGGTATTCGGATTGAGCCCTGCCGAAGGCATACTGGAAGAGGACATCACCAACTGGAATATCGCTTACTACCTGCGCTTCTCAAATGTTGTCGCCCCGTTGTCACGGACAAACAACCAACTTTCTATTTCGAAGGCTTCCAGTACATCTGGTGGCTATCTGTCAGCTGCCGACTGGAATATATTTAACAACAAGGTCTCGAGTCCATGGGAAAACAACGGCAATGATATCTATTATGATGGAGGGGATGTAGGGATCGGCACCAACAGTCCGCATATTTCAGCGGCCCTGGATATTTCTTCCACAAACAAGGGATTACTGATTCCCCGGTTGACAACTGCGCAGAGGACCACCAAAGTTACTCCTGCGAACGGACTGATGGTATTTGATATTGACACAGGAGGATTCTGGTTTTACGATTCAATTTCCGCCGGTTGGAAAACATTCATCAACAATGGGAATAATTACGAGATATCTGATCTTGACGGAGACACCTACATTACCCTCGAAAAGAATCAGGATGATGATACTGCAAGGATATTTATTGCTGGTTCCGAGAAATTCAGGTTCGGTTCCAGGTCCATCGACTTTGTGAATACAGGAAATTCGGTTTACGTAGGTAAAGGGGCCGGTAAACATGATGACCTGAACAACAGACAAAATGTCGCTGTAGGTACAGCTGCACTTGAAAATTCAACAGAACGATCTGATCTGGTCGCCGT
>JABMQA010001351.1 GCA_013203545.1 Bacteroidota bacterium | reverse complement strand
GTGAGTGGATACGGTAAAGGTGGTGTTATGTTGAAATTATCTGAAAATGGGAAAGAAATCACTGAAATGTGGCGAAACGGGTCTTTGGATAACAGAATGGGAGGCGTTGTTGAAATTGACGGTAAAATATACGGTGGTGGTGATAGCAGGAAATGGGTTTGCCTCGATTGGGAAACTGGCAATGAGGACTATACCTCCAAAATGCTATCGAAAGGAACCATAATAAGTGCTGAAGGGTTGCTTTATTGCTACGATGAAAGTGGCAGGGTAGCGCTGGTGGAGCCGGAAGAAACTGATTTTAACCTAATCAGCGTCTTTAAAGTCCCCCTGGGTAAAGACCAACACTGGGCGCACCTGGTTATCCATGAAAAACGGTTGTATGTTCGTCATGGAACTTCACTGATGGTGTATGATATTGCAGCTGAATAATTCAGGTTACAACCGCAATCACAAGTATTCTGCATCTATTTAATTGATTTCCCCCTTTTGATCTGATGACATGATTGTTGCAAAGGATGGTAAAATGATTAGGACATTATTTTAACTAAAATATGAGCTTATGAAACGTTTGGGATTATTAATTTTTCTGGTACCATTTCTCATTCAGTGCCAGCAGGACCCTGTGGAAAACAGTCAATGGCGGGGACCCGACAGGGATGGCTTCTATCCCGACAAAAACCTGCTAACCGAATGGCCTGAAAAGGGCCCTGATATCATCTGGAGTTACGAAGATCTGGGAATCGGTTATACAACTGTAGCCGTAACTTCAGATAAGATTTACACCACAGGTACCATCGACAGCACCAGCTACATTTACGCACTCGACCTCGATGGCAACCTTCTCTGGAAAAAGGATTATGGCAAAGCCTGGATGGTTAATTTTCCGGGCGTGCGATCCACACCTTTAATTTATGGTAATAATGGCTACCTCTTGAGTGGGCGCGGATTGTTGATTTGTTTCGATACCGAAAATGGAACCACGATCTGGTCAAAGGATCTTTACAATGATTTTGATGGCAGACAAATCAGGTTTGGAATAACTGAAAACCTGCTTATCGATGGCGATAAACTTTTTTGCACCCCTGGTGGTGAAAATGCAAATATCATTGCCCTCAACAAAGATTCCGGTGAACTGATATGGAGAAGCAAAGGTGTTGGGGAGCCAAGTGCATATTGTTCGCCTATTATGATTGAAATTGACGGGAAAAAGTATTTTATCACCATCACAGCCAAATCAGCGCTTTCGCTGGATCTGGAGACCGGTGAAGTTATTTGGAGTCATGATCTGGACTACCCAGACGGGATTCATGGTAACACACCCGTTTATCATGATGGATATCTTTTTTGTATGAATGGCTGGGGAGCCGGGAGCAGAATGTTGAAGATGATTAATGACGGAACTGCTGTTGAAGAAGTGTGGAGAAGTACACTGTTCGACCTTGAGCATGGAGATGTGATATTGATGGAGGGTAATATTTATGGTACTGATTACACCACCAAGCATTTTTCATGTGTGGATTGGAAAACCGGAGTTGTAAAAGATTCCATCAAGGATTTTTCACCTGGTTCAGTGGTGACTGCCGATGGAATGATATACCTCTATGCATACGCCGGAGATGTTGTTCTGGTTAAACCAAAGCCCGAAGGCTTCGATATCATCAGTTCATTCAAAGCACCCGGAGAAAAACGAGACCATCTGGCACATCCCGTTATTAAAGATGGGAGACTTTATATAAGATATGCCAATACACTTGTAGCTTACAACATTTCCCAAATCTGATAGGATTATCAATACGGAATGTTATTAAAGAACCTTCACCGACTTATTATTCTCCTGGTTGCCCTGGCCGGTATATCAGCATTTGTTTACTGGATGGTTTACAATCCGGTTGAAGGATTTACCATGAGTGTGCCCGGGATGGACAACCGTCCTGAAAAGGGGAGTGAAACAGAAGATGAAGTTTTTATCGGGTCAAAGTTTTCTGAATACACTACCAACTTTCAATCCGGGTTAACAGGCAAATGGCCGCATTTCAGAGGTGAAGGTTTTATCAACATTAACAAGGAAAAGATAAAGTTGATCGATAATTTTGGTGAAACAGGGCCAAAATTGATGTGGCATGTATTGTTGGGTGAAGGCCATGCGGCGCCGGTAATATTTAATGGCAGGGTTTTTATCCTGGATTATGATGAAGCCAAAAAAGCCGATGCGTTGAGGTGTTTTGCTTTGGAAACCGGTGAGGAGATATGGAAGCGCTGGTACAACGTGCAGGTAAAACGCAACCATGGTATGTCGCGCACCATCCCGGCCGTAAACGACAAATATATTGTTACCATTGGCCCGCGAGGACATGTGATGTGTGCCAATCCTGAAACAGGTGATTTCCATTGGGGGATCGACCTGGTGGAGGATTATGGAACTGAAATTCCGTTCTGGTACACCGGTCAATGCCCGTTTATTGATGATGATGTCGCAGTTATTGCACCAGGAGGAAGTTCTCTTTTAATCGGTGTTGACTGTTCCAGTGGGAATGTAGTTTGGCATGCACCTAATCCTGATCAGTGGAACATGTCGCACTCATCGGTAATGCCGATGACATTGAATGGTAAAAAGATGTATGTTTACGCTGCGGTGGGTGGGATTTGTGGAATTTCTGCAGAGGAAATGGATAGAGGAAAGATGCTTTGGAAAACTATTGAATTTTCACCATCGGTTGTAGCGCCTTCACCGGTTGTTTTTGAGGATGGGAAAATTTTTATGACCGCCGGTTATGGGGCCGGGGCCATTTTATTTCAGGTGATTGAAAGGAACGGACAATACAATATTGAGGTGGTTCAAAAATACAAGCCCAAGGATGGTATGGCCTCCGAGCAACAAACACCCGTGGTTTGGCAGGGCCGGATGTTCACTATCCTTCCGAAGGATGCCGGGGCCAACCGGAACCGATTTGTTTGCTGTGATCCGGTTGATTGTACAAATATTCTCTGGACAAGCGGAAAAGATCAGCGCTTTGGTCTTGGACCTTATATAGTTGCTGATGGGAAATTCTTCATCTTAAATGATGATGGTACCCTTACAATTGCAACTGCACGAACCGATAGATTTGAAATATTGGATCAGATCAGGATCATGGAGGGACAGGATGCCTGGGGGCCCATCGCCATTGCGGACGGATATCTGCTGATGCGTGACTCGAAAAAGATGGTTTGTTTGGATATGCGGACAGGTGTGGATATTAAATGAAACGGCCACAGATTTCACTGAATTTTTTCTGTAAAAATCTATGAAATGTATTCGGAATTTAGCGAACTGAAGGAAATTTAAAGCTAACAAAATGAAGCAAAAAATAGTCATCATACTATCCGTATTACTTTTGCTGGCAGCCCTGGTGCTGATCACACTCGATTTTTTCAGTGAGCCAGGTGAGCGTGCCAACCCTTATGAATACGGTATGTCTGATTTTAGGAAAGTCGATGACAGTTTGATCTGTTGTGATGAAGTACAAAAGTTTTCCTTTGAAATGGAAAAACCCAACGGTATCGCGGTGGATGAATCGGACAAAATCTATATTGTTGGGGAAGGAAAACTTTTAATATTTGACCTGGAAGGGATCATAGCTTCAGAAATCTTTCTATCAGGTGAAGCTACATGCATTCATGTTTTTGATGAACAAATTTTCCTTGGAATGACCGATCATGTGGAGGTGCTTGATTTGGATGGAAATCTCACAAGTAATTGGGAAACCCTGAATGAGAGGGTTTTTATCTCCAGTATCTGTACAAAGGATGAATCAGTTTTTGTAGCAGACGCAGGAAACAAAATCGTATATCATTACGATCATTTCGGACAAATGGTGAACGAGATTGGAAGGAAGGATGAATCTGCCGGGATTCCGGGATTCGTTATTCCAAGTCCCTATTTTGATGTGGCCATCGGACATGGTGGCGAATTATGGGTGGTAAATCCCGGATTACATACTTTCGAACAATATACGCCTGACGGCACTCTGGTTTCATCATGGAAAAGAACCTCCATGCAACTTGATGGCTTCAGCGGCTGCTGCAACCCGGGTCACATAGCCATTTTATCAGATGGATCATTTGTGACAAGCGAAAAGGGCATCGAAAGGGTGAAAATTCATTTGCCTTCTGGTGATTTTAAGTGTGTGGTGGCCACTCCCGGTAGTTTCGATGCGGGTACCACCGGGCTGGATCTGGCAGTTGATTCTGAGGGACAGATCATAATTCTCGATCCTGTCAGGAAGCAGATTAGAGTTTTTAACCAGAGACGGGAATAAAAAACATGTTTGGACTGGTTTAATCACGTTATTTATCATAACAAATCATAAAGATCATGATAATCAGTGTTCTATTTTAATTGTTATTTAATGCCTGAAAAAACAAACAGAAGAAAATTTTTAAAGACTGGGTCAAGGTATTTGCTTCTGGCCTCTTTGGCCGGAATGAGTGGGTATCTGCTTTTTCGGGATGAGGGCGACACTGTTTGTGATTTCAGTTTTGGATGTGGAAAATGCAAGCGCTTATCAAAATGTGAATTATCACAAGCAAAGGATTTTAATAGCAAAAACCCGTCAAAGCACAGCAAAGGAGAATGAAGGACGAAGGCGAACATAAAAAGACTAACCGGAGGGAATTTCTGAACAACGGAATTCGCTACTCCCTGGCCCTCGGCATGGGCGGGTTGGGGGCCATCCTTGCTGTCAGGTCAAAGGGTGATGAACTGGTTTGGCAGCTGGATGCCTCCAAATGTGTGCAATGTGGGCGATGCGCAACCGATTGTGTGGTAACACCTTCGGCTGTAAAGTGCATTCACGTTTATGACATGTGCGGCTATTGCGACCTTTGCGGCGGCTATTTCAGGCCTGACACAAAGAACCTGACAACCGCTGCCGAAAACCAGCTTTGTCCTACCCAGGCCATCGAAAGGAAATTTATTGAAGAACCCTTTTTCGAGTATCACATCATCAAAGATTTGTGTATTGGATGCGGGAAATGTGTGGAGGGCTGCGGGGCCTTTGGAAATGGTTCCCTCCAGTTACAGGTAGATCACAGTATTTGTGTAAACTGTAATTATTGCTCAATATCCAGGGTCTGCCCTTCGGAAGCATTTTCACGTGTGCCTGCCAGTAAACCCTATTTGTTTAAAGGCCTTAATAATAAATTGCTGTAATGCTGAATACCATCAAAACCAGACTAAAATATTTTTCTTATCGGAGAATTTTGTTGTTCACATTATTTTTACTGGCGACGGTTTTTTTCTCTGTTGCACAGCAGCGTTTCCCCAAACCCGAGTTTGAGTCGGGGCATACACAGCCGCCTACAATAACCCCCGGTCCCAGGGCTGAAATATTGGAATACCTCGATGTTGGGATTCTTATATTTTCCTTGTCACTAATGACCTGGCTTGTACTAAAAAGGCGTTCCCGCAAAGGAATACTGTGGCTCTCCATTGGCTCGCTCATCTATTTTGGTTTTATCCGCGAAGGATGCATCTGTTCCATCGGTGCTGTCCAGAATATCACTCTTGCCATTTTTAATCCGGCTTATAGCATTCCCGTATCGGCCATTTTGTTTTTTGCGATACCGCTTGTTTATGCGCTGTTTTTCGGGCGTGTATTTTGTGCAGGTGTATGTCCGCTTGGTGCCATTCAGGATTTGTTTGCTTTTCGTCCCATGAAACTTCAAAAGTGGTTGCAATCGTCTCTGGCCCTGATCCCTTACATTTACCTGGGATTATCTGTCCTGTATGCTGCCACCGCAACCGATTTCATAATTTGCCGCTACGATCCTTTCATTGGTATTTTCCGTCTCGATGGTACTTTTCTCACTTTTTCGCTGGGAGGTATTTTCCTGCTGACAGGCATCTTCATAGCACGGCCCTATTGCAGGTTTCTATGTCCCTATGGTGTAATCCTAAACCTGTTCAGCCGGGTATCACGGAAGCATCTCACCATCACACCTGCTGAATGCATCCAGTGTCGTTTGTGTGAGGATTCATGTCCCTTCGGCGCTATTCAAAAACCTGTAATGGTAAATATTCAGGAGAACAGGGATGCAGCCGTTAAGCGAATGATATGGCTAACCTTGCTCGTACCGGCACTGATTATTATTGGAGTTTGGACAGGTAACCGGTTTCATGAAAACCTGGCCGTTGTCAACCCAATAGTGAGGCTGGCAGGGAATCTGATGCTGGTGAACGAAGGTGGGACAACTTCTGAAGAGACCATGGTGGAGATCACCGCCTTCAGGTCATCCGGAAAAACCGAGGCTGAACTTTTTGATGAAGCAAAAGCAATTATAACTACTTTCCGTTTGGGAAGTATGATATTGGGTGGATTTATCGGACTTGTATTTGGATTGACGCTATTGGGGCTTTCGAGGTTTTATTTTAGAAAAGATTATACCCCCGATAAAGGATCATGTTTGAGTTGTGGTCGATGTATAGATTATTGCCCGGTTGAGAAAGAATTGGAAACCGAAATTATTTCTGAAAAAAATGACAAACAATCATAAAACCGAATCTGAGAAAATTAAAATCCTCCGGCTTTGGAACAATGTTGCCATCATCGCAGGTGGATTTTCACTGATCGTTGCTGTGCTGCTCATTCTTAATTTTCTGCAACTCAACAGGCATGATCCTGTAGAAACAGAAATGATCACCTCCCTGGTGGAACGCCTGAAACCGGATCCTTCCAACGACCTGCTTCGTAATGAGATCAGGGCAGTAGATCTGCTGGCAAGGAAAGCCTATTTCACAAACCAGTGGCAAATCCGAACAGGGGGTTACTTTTTATTGGTTGGGATTGCCATTATGATCATTGCTTTTCAGATGATCATGACAAATGAAAAGAAGAATCCGCTGGCCAACCTTGAAGGCAGCGAAAACCTTTTGCTATCCCAGAAAAAGGCCAGGAATATGGTCGGCATTATCGGAGGAATTGTTTTTGTTTCTGCCATTATCTCAGCCGCTTTATCCCATCAAAAATTGCAGAAGTTCTATTTAGCACCGGCTGTAGCAGAAAATGTTGAGATAATCCAAATTGATCCCGGGCCTGAACGGGCACCTGAATCACAAACTGTTGTTTCACAAGGTGAAGTAGCAGGAGCAATTGATACAATTTCCACTGAAAGTAAAAATGCGAAGCAAACTGAGGATAAGCCTGCCAATACCGAAACGCAAGCTGTTAAACCAGACATAAAACCGGTAAAAGTGGAACAGGGAACCAAAGACCCTGCCGGACAGATCGTAGAGCTTGAAAACCCACAATACTTTCCTACTTTCAGAGGTCCCGGTGGCAATGGCATTGCTTATCAAAAAAATATACCGGTTAGCTGGAATGGCGAAACCGGCGAAAATGTTCTTTGGAAGGTCCCTATCCCATTACCGGGATTTAACTCACCCATTACCTGGGGTGAAAAATTA
This sequence comes from Bacteroidota bacterium, assembly GCA_013203545.1. Lineage (GTDB taxonomy): Bacteria > Bacteroidota > Bacteroidia > Bacteroidales > 4484-276 > JABMQA01. Next base: position 2,400 of record JABMQA010001351.1, on the reverse strand, counting down.
TTCCTTTCCGGTGCTGATGAAAGTAAGCGGGAAGTTTATTGTATTGATATCAATACCGGAAATTTTCTATGGGCCGCTGATGCTGCAAACATTCCCGGATCGCCGGCACAGGGGCCTGAAGTAGCCGGATATACTGGTCATGCAGCACCCTCCCTGGCTACGGATGGCAGTGGTGTTTTTGCCATCTTTTCCAATGGCGATATCATAGGCCTCGATTTTGACGGCAACCGGCTCTGGGCCCGAAACCTGGGTGTTCCTGAAAACCATTACGGCTATTCATCATCACTCATTGTGTTTGAAAATAAGGTCATCGTACAATGGGACAACAGGAAGATTCAGCAGGTGCTGGCACTGAATGTCAAAACAGGTGAAACCATCTGGAGTACCGACCGGGATGTAAAGATTTCATGGGCCTCGCCGGTAGTGGTAAACACGGGAAGTCGCTGGGAGATCATCCTTGCCGCCGACCCCTGTGTGGATGCCTATGATCCAAACACCGGCGAACAACTCTGGCGGGTTGATTGCATTTACGGTGAAGTAGGGCCTTCGATTGCTTACGCTGATGGAATGGTGTTTGCCTTAAACGAATACGCCAACCTGGCTGCAATAAAACTTGGCGATAAACCGGAAGTACTTTGGGAGGATACCGAGTATCTTTCAGATGTGCCAAGTCCTGTAGCAACCGATGAATATCTGATTGTAGCTACAAGTTATGGTGTGGTGGTTTGCTACGATACAAAAACCGGCACCAAATACTGGGAACAGGAATTTGACAATAGCATTTATGCATCTCCCGTTATTTGTGATGGGAAGGTTTACCTAATCGACAAACAGGGAATTATGTACATATTTGAACCAGGTAAAGATTTTAATTTGATTGGTGAACCCAACCTGGGTGAAAAGATGGTTTGCACACCGGCCTTTACTGACGGGAGGATTTATCTGCGTGGGTATGATAATCTTTATTGTATCGGGGAGAAATAATGGATTTGTATATTTTTAATCATCAATTAATCATATGACCAATGGCATTGGCAATTAATATAAAGGAACTAATCAACGGAAATGTAATAGAATGGGAACGGATGGAGTTTAAGCAAGGCTGGAATCCGGAAGGTGTATTGCATTCACTCTGTGCTTTTGCCAATGATATTAATAATTTGGGTGGTGGTTATATTATAATTGGAATTTCAGAAAAGAATGGACGGCCTGTTTTACCACCTGTTGGTTTAGAGCCTGATCAGATTGACAGAATCCAGGGAGAAATTACAAACCTTAGTTTTCGGCTTCAGCCTAATTATATGCCAATTGTTCAACCTTATGTTTTTCAAGGCAAAAATATTCTGGTATTATATGTTTTTGCCGGTGACATACGTCCATACTCATCACCGGAAGGGTTGGGCGAAAGAGGTTTGCAAAACAGGTTTAACTATATCCGAAGTGGATCGAGAACTATTAAGGCACATGGTGAAAACCTGAGGAGATTGCAGGAACTTTCTGCACGTATTCCATTTGATGATCGCATCAATCAACAAGCCAATCTAGATGACCTGAATTTAGGGTTGATTCGAGATTTTCTTCAGGAGGTCAAAAGTGATCTGGCAGAAGAAAGCACAACGATGCCTTTTTCCGATTTGTGTCGTCAGATGAACATTGCCAGAGGGCCGGATGAAGCGCTTCGTCCGGTCAACGCCGGGATAATGTTTTTTTGTAAAGAACCTCACAGGTTTTTTAACAGAGCCTGGATAGAGGTAGTGATGAGAAAGGATGAAGCAGGTAAGGACTTTGAAGAAAAGTATTTTAAAGGGCCTTTACATGTACAACTTAGAGATGCATTGCATTTTGTTCGGACTAATATCATTACTGAAAAAATCAGGAAAGTACCCGGTCATGCTGAAGCGGATCGTTTTTATAATTTTCCTTATGAGGCTGTGGAAGAGGCGCTGGCAAATGCCGTGTTCCATAAAAGTTATGAATTGGGAAACCCAATTGAAGTACAAATGTGGCCTGATCGTATCGAGATTCTTAGTTTTCCTGGACCAGTACCGCCGGTTACAGCAAAAATACTTACTGAAAACCGAAGAATTGTTGCCCGGGATTATCGTAACAGAAGAGTCGGTGATTTTTTGAAAGAACTCCATCTTACCGAAGGTCGTGGAACAGGAATCCCAACAATTTATAAAGTACTCGAAAAGAACGGATCACCAGATCCGATTATTGAAACAAATGATCAGTGTACATACTTTTTAACTGTGCTGCTGGTAAATTCTGAGTTCCTGGGTATAGATAGTAACCAAGTAAGCGACCAAGTAAGCGACCAAGTAAACGACCAAGTAAACGACCAAGTAAGCGACCAAGTAAGCGACCAAGTAAGCGACCAAGTAAGCGACCAAGTAATTC
>JABMQA010001350.1 GCA_013203545.1 Bacteroidota bacterium | reverse complement strand
TTTTTCGGGTTGACCGTAAACCGTGCATGATGATGAGAATACGATTTGCCTGATGTTATTGTCTTTCATACCCTGAAGAATATTCACCAGCGAAAAGATATTGTTGTGATAATACTTCAGTGGGAGGGCAACCGATTCGCCCACCGCCTTGAATGCAGCAAAATGGATGATCGCATCTATTTCCCGATGCCGCTTAAAAAAATCAAAGGTCTTTTCCCTGTCGGCAAGATCAAATTGTTCGAACTCGGGTTTGATCCCGGTAATTAATGCAATATTATCCAACACATCAATAGATGAATTGGACAGGTTATCCACAATTATCACTTCGAATCCCCTGTTCTGTAATTCAACAGTGGTATGGGAACCGATGTAACCTGTTCCTCCGGTAACTAAAATTTTACTCATTTTCGTGTATATTCGTTTCTAAAGCGCAATGATTAAAGGCTCCAGTAAGTCAGCGATTTGATCCTGTTCCTGTAAATGCCCTTGATATCCACAAGAATACCATTCTCATTCAGGAGATCATCAAAATACGTTTCATCCAAATCAAGATAATCCAGATGGCTAACAGCTACGATTACCGCATCATATTTCTTTCCGTCAAGTTCTGTCAAACCGAAACCATATTCTTTCTCCACCTCTTTGCTGCCGGCATGCGGGTCGATGGCATCCACATGCACACCATATGATTTTAATTCGCCGATGATATCCGGAACCCTGGAATTCCTGATATCGCTGACATCTTCCTTAAAGGTCACACCCATTACCAGAACCCTCGATTGGGCAACATTTTTACCGGCAGCAATCATTTTCTTTACGGTTTGCTTGGCCACATAAAAACCCATCGAATCGTTTACAAACCTGCCCGAGTTGATAATTTGCGGATGATACCTGAATTTTTTGGCTTTATAGGCCAGGTAGTAGGGATCCACACCAATGCAATGACCTCCTACCAATCCCGGATAAAAGTTCAGGAAATTCCATTTGGTACCTGCCGCCTCCAACACATCGTATGTATTAATTCCCATCCTGTTAAAGATAATGGAGAGCTCATTCATCAAAGCGATATTAACATCCCGCTGTGTATTTTCAATGATTTTTGCTGCTTCAGCAACCTTTATTGAAGGCGCCTTGTGGACACCTGCTGATACAACAAGTTCATAGACCTTTGCAATCATATCGAGTGATTCGTCATCACAACCCGACACAACCTTGGTAATGGTTGCCAGTGTGTGCACCTTATCACCGGGGTTGATCCTTTCGGGGGAGTAGCCCACTTTGAAATCCTCGATAAATTTCAAACCGGAAAGTTCCTCAAGGATCGGGATGCATTCCTCTTCGGTAGCTCCGGGATAAACGGTAGATTCGTAAACAACATAATCCCCTTTTTTCAGGATTTTGGCAACCGTACGTGTGGCAGCCAAAAGCGGTGACAAATCCGGCATATTGCTATCGTCGATGGGTGTGGGGACTGCCACAATATGAAAGGAAGCAGCTTTTAAATCTTCAGGGTTGCAAGTGAACACAATGTCACAATTTTCAAACGCTTCGGCATCCAGTTCTTCACTGGGGTCGATATTGTTGTTCATCATTTCCACCCGTTCAGGTTTGATGTCAAATCCTATGACGGGTATTTTTCCGGCAAATTCCAAAGCGATGGGAAGGCCTACGTAACCCAGGCCGATGAGTGATAATTTGGTTTCCTTTTTAAGAAGTTGGTTATAAATTGTCATGGTATTATTGAACTTTTACAGTTTAGTGACCCTACCATCTTTAAGCTGGTACTTTTCTTTGCTCTCGGGGCAGAGTGCCATTCCGTTTTCATCAAAATGCAAGCGGTGGCCGAACTCACTCATCCAGCCTTTCTGACGTCCGGGATTTCCTACGACAAGTGCATATGGCAATACCTCTTTTGTGACAACAGTACCGGCACCGATAAAAGCATACGCGCCAATATCGTGGCCACAAACTATAGTGGCATTCGCTCCGATGGAGGCCCCTTTTCTCACGACCGTTTTAACATATTGGCCACGCCGGACAACCGCACTTCTCGGATTTACTATATTTGTGAATACCATTGAAGGCCCCAGAAAAACATCATCTTCACAAACCACACCGGTATAGATGGATACATTGTTCTGTACCTTAACATTGTTACCCAAAACTACTTTTGGCGACACCACTACATTTTGACCAATGTTGCAATTCCCGCCGATCAGGCAATCCGACATAATATGCGAGAAATGCCAAATCTTTGTTCCCTTTCCTATTCGGCAACCTTCATCTACAATAGCCGTTTCGTGTGCAAAATATTCCTTATCCATTTTTACCTATTTGCAAATTCAAGAACACAGGTTGTGATGTATTTCAATTGTTCCTCATCCAACTCGGTATGCATGGGCAACGAAATAACAGTTTTTGATAATGCTTCGGTTACCGGAAAATCGCCCTCTTTGTATCTTGGATCCTGATAAGCCTTTTGCAAATGCATGGGCACCGGGTAATAGATCATTGCAGGAACACCCTTCGACATGAGAAATTTTTGCATTTCATCGCGGTCCAGATTATTTGTCACCAGTGTATATTGATGAAATACATGCGATGAGAAGGAAGCACGAACAGGCGTTTGTAATTTTTGACATCCTGCAAATGCGTTGTCATAATAATCAGCCGCTGCCTGCCTGGCTTTTGCGTATTCATAAAGGTATTGCAGCTTAACCTTCAAAACGGCGGCCTGCATGGCGTCCAACCGGGAATTTACGCCCACATAATCGTGGTAATACCTAACTGTCATACCATGGTTTACAACCACCCTGAGTTGCCGGGCCAGTTCATCATTGTTGGTAAAAATGGCGCCACCATCACCAAAACATCCCAAATTTTTTGACGGGAAGAACGAAACGCCTGCAACATCCCCTATTGTTCCTGCTTTTTTAGTGGATCCATCCGAAAATATATAATCAGCTCCAATGGCCTGGCATACATCCTCGATCACAAACAGGTTGTGCTCATTTGCAATTTTAAGTACCTCCTCCATATCTACCGACTGGCCAAAGAGATGCACCGGTACTATTGCTTTGGTATGCGGGGTAATAGCCTTCCTAACCGCTTCAGGATCAATATTAAAAGTATCCGGATCAACATCCACCAGAACAGGGGTCAATCCGAGCAATGCGATTACCTCGGCAGTGGCGATAAATGTAAATGATGTGGTGATTACTTCATCACCCGGCTTCAAACCCAATCCCATCATCGCAACCTGTAGGGCATCCGTACCATTGGCACATGGTATTACATGCTTAACACCCAGGTACTTTTCAAGGTCAGCCTGAAATTCCTGAACAGCCGGCCCATTGATAAATGCAGTTGAATCAATAACTTTCTGTATTTCCTGGTCAATTTCTGTTTTAATCTTGTCATACTGACCTTTGAGGTCAACCATGCGAATTTCTTTCATCTTATTGCTTAATTTCTACTTATTAATTGGATATAAAAAAGAGGGCACAAAGGTAAAATTTATATGATGGAAATCAAGGTGCGAATTTTAAAAATGGTATGATTGTTATATCTTTAACAAATTCTTAAGATTTCGTTGGGCAATTGGTTGTTTTTATATGAAAAAATGTATTTTAGTGCCTCCAACCAAAATGAAGCATGGACAACAATATAAACCCGAATCAATATTCAAATACCCACCCGAATCCCGCACCTCGCGGAATGACTGAAAATGAACGGGTAAAGCTTACAGGCAAGAGAATACAATCGGCAGATATTATGCGGGGGGTCGGTATTATGGTGATCATCGTAATACACAGGGTACATTACCACTGGATCGGAATGCGAAATACAGAGGAATTGCGAAATCATTTTTCCGGCCCGTGGGCGCCCGTTATCATTTTTATTATTGCACTGTTTACAATGGCAGGGATATTTTATTTTATCAGTGGGCTGGTTAATTCCTACGCAATGTATTCAAGGGTATCATCCGGGAAAAACAGTGTTAAATTTGCAATGATGGGTGGCGTGGTGAGTGGTATATGGATTTTTATGATGAATTACCTGCACAGGATATTCTTTATGAATGGCTTCCTGCCAACGGAAGATGGCGCTGATCCGGAATTTCCGGTTGGGCTGGTAACCGGTTGGGTTCGAAACCCCTCCGGGATGTCGTTCAACTGGATCCAGGTTACTGAGCCGGGAACGCTATCGCTGATCGGACTGGTGATCATATCCGTTAGCCTTTTGCTTGGCCTCTTGCTGCGCAAGCCCAAAAAACTGAATACTTCAAAAATCTATACCTGGTTAATCATCGCTGCAATAGTCGCGCTTGGCCTTTCTCCCTTCGTAAAGTTCTACATCAGGCCGGTATATGACCAGTTTTTTGCTATGGGCGAATTTTTTGGATCTGCATGTGTCGGGCACGTTTGTAAGGAGTTCGGTTTGTTTCCATATCTTGGTTATGGCTTCCTGGGCGCCATGATAGGCATCGGACTTGCAGCCGCTGACGACAAAAAGCGTTTTAACCGCCGGAACACTGTAATTGCTTTGATACTCATCATCGCCGGGGTTATCATGCTACTGGTTTTTGACCGGAAAGATCCATTCGGTAGTGGTTGCATGGGCTCGGGAATCTGTTTTATCGAACTTGGCCTGTTTATCTTACTGTTAAAATGGATGCTTGGATATTTTGATTTTTCGGATAAAACCACCTATGATAAACGAAATATAAAAACCACAGCTGTCCGGCGTTTTGGTAAACTGGCCCTGACCGTGTTTTTATTAGAACCGCTGTTTGCCGAAATTATCAAACAACCAATTGACCTGGTTTTTGGCAAAAACTGGAATCAGGAATTGATGTATATCCTTCTTTTTGGTTTTTTACTCCTGTTGCTCTGGCATCTCATCCTTAAGCTGTGGGAAAAAGCGGGATTCATTGGATCTATCGAATGGCTGACTGTAAAGGTATTGTTCCTCATTGCCGGAAAACGGTCGGGAAAAGCCCAATTCAAATCCTGACAAATTGAGCGGTATCATTTACCAATTGGAGCCTGATTCATGGAGCCGATGATTTTTTAGGTTTAGGTTGGAAATGTTTCAGGTTAAAGAAAGTTTCAGGTTAAAGAAAGTTTCAGGCTGTGTCCGACTGGCGGATTGGAAAAGTTTCAGGTTGGAAAGTTTTGCCGCCCGCCTCCCGATTGCTATCAGCGAATTTATGGCAATATAATACTTTAGTAAACGATCCATATTTTATTAATCTCCAGAATATTAAAAAACTGATTACAATTATAAATTATGGCGGTTAGTTTTTTTGTGAACCTTAGTGCCTTTGTGTCTTTGTGGCAATTAAGAAAGATAGCCACAATGGCACAAAGA
>JABMQA010001349.1 GCA_013203545.1 Bacteroidota bacterium | reverse complement strand
TTATAATACCGATGGAAGCATAGGTGCTGCAAGGGGAGCCGGAATAGGGTTGGGTTATTTCAAATCAGCAAAAGATGCTTTCGCAAACCTAAAAATTGTAGAAATAATACGCCCTGAAAAAAATGAGAAAAGAAATAACGCTTATCAAATCTGGAAAAGAAAATTAACTACTAACTTATGAAAAAGATAAACTTATTACTATTAATAGTGGGAATTATATTTTCATCCTGCACTAAAGATTACAAACATACTGAAAACGGAATTGTATTTCGCAAGGATAATATTGATATAAAATTAACCGTGTGTTCAGAAAAAATAATCAGGGTAGAATATGACCCAATAGATTCGGCACCTGAACGAAAGAGCCTGATTGTGGATAATCATTGGAAACCTACAGAATTCAAAACAACAACTGAAGGCAAAAACATTGTAATTAGTACCGACTATTTAACTGTAAAACTGAATAAAGAAACCGGAAATATCACTTATCAGGACAAAACGGGTAAAGCGCTTTTAAGTGAGAAACAAAGGACTATCGTTCGTGATACAGTTATGGGTGAAAATGTTTATAATTTATTCCAAAGTTGGGAATTATCTAATGATGAAGGGATTTATGGACTTGGACAACTTCAAAATGGTTTTATGAATCTCAGAGGTACAACAGATACATTGATACAAACCAATACCGTTGCAGTTAATCCTTTCCTTATTTCTACACGGGCTTATGGAATTTTATGGGACAACTATTCAAAAACAATATTTAAAGATGATAAAAACGGAGCATCATTTTGGTCAGAGGTAGGAGATAAAATTGATTACTATTTTATTGCCGGGGAAAATATGGATAATGTGATTTCAGGTTATCGTCTAATAACCGGAAAAGCACCGATGTTTGGCAAATGGGCTTTTGGTTACTGGCAGAGTAAAGAAAGATATATTGATGAAAACGACCTGATGTCGGTGGTAAAAGAATACCGTGAAAGAAAAATCCCAATCGACAATATTGTACAGGATTGGAACTATTGGGCTGATATTTCAAATAAAGACAGCATTTGGGTCAATGCAAAGAAAAACTGGAGTTCCATGTATTTTCACCCTTCAACTTATAAAGATCCGGCAGCTACAATAAAAGAGATTCATGAAAAATACAATATGCATTATATGATATCTATTTGGCCGGCATTAGGGCCACAAACTGAGATATACAAGGAAATGCTTGAAAAAGGGCACATTTATCCACCAGAACACTGGAGTTCAGGACATCTTTACGATGCCTATAGTAAAGAAGCACGGGATATTTATTGGAAACATATTAAAAAAGGCCTTATGGAGAAAGGGGTAGATGCTTTGTGGATGGATGGAACTGAGCCGGAATTGGGTGATCAGCACACCTTTAAATTATCCGAATCAAATATTAAGAAATTTGGCCAAACAGAAATTGGTTCACATGCAAGATACTTGAATACATATTCTCTGATGACCACTACAGGTGCTTACAATAACTGGAGAAAAGATTTTCCTGAAAAGAGGGTGTTCATACTTACTCGGTCATGTTTTACCGGTCAACAAAAAAATGCTGCCGTTACCTGGTCAGGAGATGTTAATTCAAACTGGAAGGTATTCAAAAAGCAGATAACTGCCGGGTTAAATTATTGCATGGCCGGGATACCTTACTGGACTACAGATATTGGGGCATTCTTTGTTCATGGCCATGAAGTGGATGACGGTCCGGGAATGTATAAAGACCATAAACAAAATGCCTATCGGGAATTTTATGTAAGATGGTTCCAATATGGTGTTTTTAATCCAATTTTCAGATCACATGGAACAAATACTCCCCGTGAAGTTTGGCGTTTTGGAGAAAAAGGGGAATGGGGCTACGAAGCCTTATTGAAGTTTGATAATCTGCGTTATCGTTTATTGCCTTACACATACTCGTTGGCATGGCAGGTTACCAATTCTGATTATACAATAATGCGAGCTTTGGCAATGGACTTTACAACCGATAAGGATGCGTACGATATTAAAGGCCAGTTTATGTTTGGATCAAACATAATGGTTTGTCCGGTAACTGAAGAACAATATTTCCCCTTAGATCAAACAAAGGAACAGGGATTTAAAACAATAAAAAACAGAAAAGTTTATTTACCGAAAGGCACCGACTGGTATGACTTCTGGACAGGTAAAAAGTTAAAAGGTGGTCAAACAATAACGAGAGAAACACCTATTGATGTTATGCCTTTATATGTAAAAGCCGGGTCAATTATCCCAATGGGGCCTTACAAACAATATGCAACAGAAAAACCCGAAGACCCAATAGAACTTAGAATTTATACCGGAGCAGATGCTTCATTTGTTATTTATGAGGATGAAAATGATAATTACAATTATGAGAAAGGAATATATTCCGAAATTCCAATCGAATGGAATGAAAAAACAAAGGAACTGATTATTGGTGAACGCAAAGGAAAGTTTCCGGGGATGTTACTTGAAAGAACCTTTCATGTGATTTGGGTTGGCAAAGGACACAGTGTGGGTGTTAATCCTGAGAAAAATATTGATAAAGAAATAAAATACACAGGCGAAAAAATAATTATCAAAAAAAAGTAAGAAATGGAATACTTTAAAGGAATTGAAAAAATAAAATATGAAGGTCACGACTCAAGAAATCCGCTTGCCTTTAAATGGTACGATGAAAACAAAATGCTTGGCGGAAAAACCATGAAAGAACATCTGCGATTTGCTGTTGCCTACTGGCATACATTCTGTGGAACAGGTGGCGATCCGTTTGGGCCGGGTACAAAAGTTTTCCCATGGGATGGAGCAAATGACCCCATGGATGCAGCCAAAGCAAAAATGGATGCAGCTTTCGAGTTTATCACAAAAATGGGCATTCCGTTTTATTGTTTCCACGACACCGACC
>JABMQA010001348.1 GCA_013203545.1 Bacteroidota bacterium | reverse complement strand
TGAGATTGATCCCCATGATGAAAAAGGGCAACAGGAAATGGCCAGGGTAATGAACCTGAGCGTTGGTGAAATTAAAGCCAAAGTAGATGAATTATCCGAATTTAATCCCATGCTGGGTCATCGTGGATGCCGGCTTGGAAATACCTATCCTGAGATTTCGGAAATGCAGGCCCGGGCTATTATTGAGGCAGCATTAAACCTGAAAAAGCGCAACATAGTTGCCCTGCCGGAGATTATGATTCCATTGACAGGAACCCTGGAGGAGATGAAAATGCAGGAGGATATCGTTCGTACTACAGTTGAAAAAGTTTTCAGTGAAAGAAACGACAGGATGGACTATCTTGTAGGTACTATGATTGAAGTTCCAAGAGCTGCGCTTACTGCCGATGAGATTGCACAATCGGCTGAGTTTTTCTCATTCGGCACCAACGACCTTACACAGATGACTTTCGGATATTCACGTGATGATGCCGGAAAATTCCTTAAGGTTTACCTCGAAAAAGGATTGCTGAAACATGACCCGTTCCAGGTTCTGGATCAGGTTGGTGTTGGACAACTGATGGAAATTGCCGTTGATAAAGGCCGCAAAGCCAGGAAAGGCATCAAAATAGGAATTTGCGGAGAACACGGCGGTGAACCCTCTTCGGTTGAATTCTGCAGTACACTCGGGTTTAATTACGTGAGTTGTTCGCCATACAGGGTACCTATTGCAAGGTTGGCTGCTGCCCAGGCTGCCGTTAAAGAAGAAATGGCAAAAAAGGCAGAAAAAGCAGCGATTAAATTGTCGAAGAAGGCAGAAAAGGCAAAGGCTAAACTGTCGAAAAAGGCAAAAAAGGCAAAGTCCAAACTGTCGAAAAAGGCGAAAAAATCCAATAAGAAGAAAAAATAAATCAACTGATTTATATAACAAATCAAAGGGTGCATTGAAATTTCGGTGTGCCCTTTTTTAATAAATAGTTAGATCGTTTAATTAAAAATTCGGATATTTGCATTTCAGGATCTGTCCCGACAAATTTGTCAATCATTGCTTTGGTACCAATTTATTCAATATCCTATAAAAAATTAAACAATATGAATACAGAATTAAAAGAAAAGCTTGCCGAAGTGGTATCGGCACATTCCAACGTTTTTCACAATATCCCAAGAAAAGACATCATCAGGATGGCTGTGGAAAATAAAGAAGCCATTGTATCTGAATCAGGCGCGTTGGCCACATGGACACCAACCGATTCAAACGGACGCTCGCCCAAGGACACAGTTATGGTTAAAAGAGCCCAGAGTGAAAAGAATATTGACTGGTCGTCGCCAAACAATATTCCCATTGATGAAGAAACTTTTGATATGATTTTCGAGGAGGCCCTCGATTATCTGAAGACTAAAGAACAGGTGCATGTTACCGATCGTGTTGTAGGTGCCGACAGTAAATATGCACTCCCGGTAAAGGTTGTTACTGATCGGGCTCTCCACTCGTTGTTTACCGATAATATGTTTCGTGCTGTCCCCGATGATATCGAAACGAGTTGCTTTTATGGTGCTGGCTACCAGCTTCTGGCATTGCCATATAATAAGCTTAAAGCAGATAAATACAAAGGAAGATTGAGGGATCTTCCCAATGGAAAATCCACCACAATGGCTGTGGCCATGGATATGGACCGCCGTATCGGGGTGATTGTTGGCTCAGGATATATGGGAAGTATCAAAAAAATGATCTTTACAGTGATGAATTACCTGCTTCCTTTTGAAGGTATCCTTCCGCTGCACTGTTCTGCCAATGAAGGTTCCGACGGCAGCTCTGCACTTTTGCTAGGCCTTTCGGGAACCGGCAAAACCACCCTTTCGGCTGATTCTTCACGTGCGCTGCTCGGTGATGACGAGCATGGCTGGAGCGATGATGGAATTGCCAACTTCGAAAATGGTTGCTATGCAAAAATGATCGATATCGATCCTGCCAAGGAGCCTGATATTTACGATGCAGTGATGCACAAAGACGACTACCTGAACCATGGATCCATCGTCGAAAATGCCATGATCTATCCAAACGGGAAATTCGATTACTTCGACGACAGGTTTACACCCAACTCGCGGGCATCGTATTTATTGAAATATCTAAAAAACATTAAGGAATCATCAACTGCCGGACACCCGTCAACCATTTTGTTCCTCACAGCTGATGCATATGGTGTAATTCCCCCCGTATCTAAACTTGATCCGGAACAGGCCATGCTGTGGTTCCTGATGGGATATACCAGTAAACTTGCAGGTACCGAAACCGGGGTTACCGAGCCACAGGCTACCTTCTCACGCTTCTTCGGTCAACCATTTATGCCGCTCAACCCGGATATCTACGCTGATATGCTTGGTGAAAAGATGGGAAAATTCAATACAAAAGTCTATTTGATCAATACCGGCTGGAGTGGTGGTGCTTATGGGGTTGGAAGCCGCATGGATATCAACCTCACGCGTAAAATGGTAAATGCTGCCCTTTCAGGTGAGCTCAACGATGTGGATTACGAATATGACCCAATGTTCCATGTGTATATCCCAAAATCCTGTCCCGGAGTTCCCCCGGAAATTCTTTTTCCCAAAAACACCTGGGAGGATAAAGATGGATACGACAAGCAGGCAGACATGCTGGCTAAGAAGTTTAGCAATGCATTCGATAAAGCATATGGTGACAAAGGAATAAAGGACAGTGTTGTTAAGGTCTGTCCCGGAAAATAGTACCTTATCTAATTTAGTGCAACTAAAAGGCTGCTCCGCACGAGCAGCCTTTTCTTTTTACCACATGAGCGATGGGGGATTGTTTTTGTGGATAATTTTCTTATTTTTGAAAGGTGATTCTTTTGAAACATATACCTTTACGCGGATGATAGCAGTCAAGAAATTTACACAAGATAAAAAAAAAAGGGCGCTGATCTATGGAAATTCAAAGTATATCGAGAGTTTTTATTGTTGATGATCATTCAGAAAAATCTCAATTCCTGAATGGTGTATTAACCAAAGGCGGATATCAGGTTGATGTTTGTGAACCGGGAAAGGATGCGCACTTACAGATTGTACAACAACAACCCGATTTGGTTCTTATTGAAATTGGCCCTAAAATCAACACAGAATTTGAGCTGTTGAAGAAAATTAAAGTGGACCCATCCACCAACAATATTTTCGTAATTCTTATTTCCAACCTTGGGACATCAATTGATAATCAAGAACGTGGTTTTGAACTTGGCGCTGATGGTTATCTTTTGAGACCTATATCCGATGGGGCACTTCTTGCACAAATCAATAAATTCATTCTGCAAAAAAACTTAATCGATCAGCAACAGGGGAATGAAAGAAAATATAGGCTGGAAACATCAAATGAAAGAAAAATTGCCGACCTGGCGTTAAAAAAAACCAATGAGTCACATAGTCAGGCCGAATATTTGGCCAAACTGGGATATTTTGAACGAAACTGGCAAACCGGAGAGGGTTATTGGTCCAGGGGTTTTTACAGGCTTCTTGGCCTTGATCCGGATGATACAGCCTTATCGCACTACGAGTTTTCTGAATTTCTTCACCCCGACGACAAACAGCGAGTGCTGTTGCATATTAAGGATGCGCTAACCAGCAAGCTGCCCATGGATATCGAATTCAGGTTGACACAAAAGAACTATAGGGTGCTTCACATTCACGGTATAGCAAAAAATTTGTATGATGTTCAGGGGAATCCCTTATTAACACAGGGTACGTTTCAGGATATTACAGATGATAAAAATGCTGAAAAAGCATTAGCCGCCAGTGAACACAAATTTCGCTCACTGTTCGAAAATATCAACGTTGCTGTTGCTTTGCATAAAATCATTACCGATGATCAGGGCAATCCCATAGATTTTACCTTTCTCGAAATAAATCCATTTTACGAAAAAATAACCGGCCTGAAACGTGAGCTTGCTGTTGGAAAAAAGGGACTTGATGTAATCCCCAACCTTGAAAAAAAATGGATTGAAATTTACGGTAAAGTTGCGCTTTCCGGCGAACCCGTTTCATTTATCGACCATTCTGATTATCTGGACAGATACTGGGACGTGAAGGCCTACGCGCCCGAACCAGGATATTTTGCAGTTGCCTTTACAGATGCAACTGAGAGAATCAAGGGTCAGCAAAGCCTCAAAGAAAGCGAGGAACGTTACAAAAGCTTCATCAGCCACAGCAGCGAAGGGATTTACCGGATCGACATTGTG
>JABMQA010001347.1 GCA_013203545.1 Bacteroidota bacterium | reverse complement strand
GGTAGGAAGTGTTTAGCGTTTAGCGTTTAGCGTTTAGCGTTTGGTTTTTTTTTGACGCGCTACCCACATCTAATTTTTCTCTGACGCAGATACTCGAAGGTCACCGCAGAAAGGCGCAGATAAAACAATGCTCCCGGTAAATAACTTTCAAAATCATAACCAATCTGCGGAAATCCGCGTCTTCTTTTTGATGCAAATTGACGTAGAAACCCGTAGAAAGGTCATCCTGGTAATAGGAACCTTGATCAAATATTTTTGATTCCCCATCTTTAAAAATCCGCAAAAATTTTCCGAATACTGTTGGTCCTCTTCTTCTAATTTATTATTGTGGTAATTCGCCCGATTCTTCCAACAAATAAATAGCATCTTCCCTGATCATATCATCTACTGCCTTTTTTTGATCGATTGCCTTTTTGCGGATTGCCTGATGCCATGCCGTGTTATTTCTTATCAAATTCATCATCGACGCAATGGCCTCTTCCCTCGGGGATTTTATATGCAATGAAATATCAGCCAGGTAGACTGCATTGATTTTAATTACCTCATTGAGGTCCATATTCATCTCTTTTGCCTTCGACGGAAGTGCCGGGAACAACTCCGGGTTGGTCATGATTTTATTTTGGAAGGCCCTGATTTGATGGTATTTTTTATGAATCATGGGATTTTCCATCATAAAAGTAAAATCCGCATCGTCAGAAAGTTGTCTGTCAGGCGATATGTTTTTCAATCGTGATTTTTCAATTATATCATTTTTCCAGGATGAATCCGAAACAATTATTGTTTTATAAAATTCAATGCCATGCCAGGTAAGGTAACTTTCAAATTCCTGCCGGATTGACATGTTGGAGGCTTCAGAATCCAATTCCTGTTTTATGGTGTTATGATTCTCCCGGGCCTTTTTATCTACTTCTTCAAACCATTGACCATTGTTGATGGTCTGTTGCCTGTATTTGAAAATTACATCTCCGGCGAATTTTCCGCTATAGATATCATAATATTCATTTGAATGACCCCACCTTTTGCCCAGACTTTTGTAATACCGGTTAATGGCTTGCCGGTATTGCTTATTGTGATGCTTTTCGGGTACTGTTAATAGGGTTTTATAGGCCTTTTCGATCTCTCCGAGTTTGTCATAAGTTGATGACAGGTTCACCAGGGCTTCATGGTAAAATGGGTAAATGTCGATTGCTTTTTGAAAGTGTTCCTCTGCGATAGTAAATTCATTCTCATCGAAATAGATCAGACCCAGGTTATTCAGGATGTTTATTTTGGTTGGGTTGGCCTTTATTGCTGACCCGTAATTTTTTTTGGCCTTATCAATATTTCCAAGCTTTTGATTTGCCAGGCCCTGATAATAATCCAAAGGCATTGCTTCCGCATCAAGATTTCTGAATGTCGTTGGGATTTCTTCAGCTACCGAATGCATTTTCACCCAGTTGGTTTGTAAATGCGCAATCCTGGCTTCTTTTACGATGGATTCCATCCGGAGCATTGCAAAACTATAAATAGCAGAAAACAGTAAAAGTGGTATTGTTGAGAGGAGAATTAATTTCCGGTTGATTTGAATTGGATTTGTAGCTTGGTTCTGATGGAAAATTGCAACAATTCCACCAATGAAAAGCGAAAGGTACACCTGCTGGTTGATTCGCTCATGTGGAAATGAGACCAGTGAAACTACAAGGTATGCCACTATCCCTGAAAATAAGAATAGTGAAAATGCCTTTTTTTGCCTGCAAATTTTAGAGATGAAAATTTTATGGAGGTAATAAAAGGACAGGATAAAAATCCCCATAAATATTAAAATCCCAATTATGCCTTTCTCAGCCCATACCCACAAATAATCATTATGTGGCCGAAGCCAGTTTAACTCGCTTTGATTTAAATGGTAACCTTTATAATATGAGGGTGCCTTTAATTTCCAGTTACCGGCACCTACGCCTGTTAACGGATGTTCACTGATCATATCCAGGGTGATATTCCAGATTTTAATGCGGTTCTTATTGGTGACTGAATTGGTATTGGCAATGTTCTTAATTTTTGCTGTCACCGAGTCCTGGTGCGGCTTTCCACTGGATAAAACAAATATCAGCCCTATAAATAGAGGTATGAGTATGCTGATTGTCAGAATATTCAACTTTGCTGGCAGGAACTTAATATGTTTATTGTATAGATACGACACCCCAATTGTGCCTACAGTTGAAATGACCATCCCAACCCATACCGACCGGGTTTGGATCAGAACGATCATGATCAACAGCATAACCACTGAGAGTATAAACATCCTGCGCCACCAGCCGGTGTGACTATAAATCCCGAAACCTAAAAAAGGCAACATCAACATCATAGAAATGGCATATTGATTTTTGTGGCCCATAAGCCCGCTAACCAGGTAAATTACCGGCCGGCCATCATGCATGGTTGAACCCGACGCCGTAGCAACATGGTTTAAATAATCAATAAAGCCATAGCTTGATGCAAACAGCGCGGCGAACATTACAAGTCTTGAAAGTTTAATTTCCCAATTCCCGGTCTTCGAAAAAATGATTGCAATTATTGCTGTTAATACCAGCATGTTAAATGTTTTGAGCGAATCATATATTCCTTCACGGTAGTTGATGGCAAAAATCATCGAAAGAATGGTAATTAGAAAATATGCCAAAAGAACCGGGAATATTTTATGCCTTAAAATGGTGAAGTTAAATGTACATGCTATTTTTTTGCTACATGCAATTATCGTCATAACAACCAGGAAGATACTCAGTACAAGTAATCTTGGGGCCAAAACAGGATCAAGGATTTTATGGGAATATACCAATGGTAACGCCAGCACCAGAAATCCTGAAAAAATGAAAAAGAACCATTTTTCAGTATTGACACCTTCTGTTTTTTTATTTGATTTTCTGGCCTTTTTATTTTCGTCGGACATAATACTATGCTATTGTATTTAGCATCAGATTAATAACATATAATTTTTGGTTTCGAAATAGAAATGCAAAAATAGTATTTTGTAGAAATAAGCCATAGGGGTGTACGACAAATTTCCTATTTGTCGTACACCCAGTTATAGATTTTAAAGCAATTTTAACCATTAGCTTTTAATAATGAAGACTGTGGTAATGTAATAACTTTTAATAAGATTTATAAATTAGGTATCATTTTTAATAATAAAGGGATTGGCCATTGTATTTGAGGGTGTTTCTATTCCAAATTCCTATCCACTTGCCAAATTTCCGGTGCCTTTGAGAGGAAGTGGTAAATCCTTAACCATAAATTCTTAGTTTTGTTTCGGTTATTTTTGCTGTCTCGATCATGGTACGGTTACCTTCTGCAAATGTGGGTGACCGGGCGAAGCTGTATAGTGACTGTATCGGCAATACTTCCTTACGGAATAGACCTGTCCAATATAAAAATATTTTTGCATGAAAAGTATCTCCATAATAATACCGGTTTACAATGAAGTTGGCAATGTAGCCAAACTTCATCAGGAAGTTGTTGACGTTTGTCGGAAAATTGGAGCATCATTTGAATTGATTTTTGTTGATGACGGCTCAAATGATGGTACAGCCAAAATAATCAAAACGCTTAAACCTGCAAAAATTATCCGTTTACGAAAGAATTTTGGCCAGACTGCGGCACTTGATGTAGGTTTTCGCCATGTTCGTAACGAGTACGTTATTACCATGGATGGTGACGGACAAAATGACCCTGCCGATATTCCGGGACTTATCAAACACCTTGAGGAAAATGATTTGGACGTAGTTTCGGGATGGCGTAAAAATCGGAAGGATACGTATGGAAAACGCATGGCTTCGAGGGTGGCGAATATTCTTCGCGGGATATTAATCAAGGATGGAATTCAGGATAGTGGATGCACGATGAAAATTTATACCAGGGAAAGTATTTCAGAGCTGTCGCTCTTTGGCGAAATGCACCGCTTCATTCCTGCCCTGTTGATCATGCGTGGTTTTAAAATTGGGGAAATCCCTGTCAACCACAGATATCGCAAATACGGCAAAACAAAGTACGACATCAGACGTACCATCAAAGGCGTTCTGGATATGATGTCAGTATGGTTTTGGAAAAAATTTGCCCTTCGTCCTTTGCACCTTTTGGGAGGCGCTGGAATTCTGTTTTTACTGGCAGGTTTTGTTTCAGGGATATTCACTGTGAATGAATATTTAAAAGGGCAAAGTATGTCAGATTCGGCAATGCCCATTTTAACAGCCTTTTTGTTATTCACCGGTCTGCAGTTATTTATTTCAGGATTAATGTCGGATATGATTTCCAAAATTTATTATAAGAGATACCAAACTCAATCCTATTTCATTCATGAAATTACAGAAAACAATGATGATGCAGGCCCGGGCGATCATGAGCTACACATGAAATAGACCTTTTCGAATGGATGTTTCTGGTAGAATTTTGGATTTCTAAAAAGTCTTTTCATTAGAAACTAGTCGTTCAGGATCATTGTACAATTGCTTAACATTTTTATTCACCTTTCTGACGGATGCAACAGCCCACTGATAAATATATTCTACTCATTGCACCCCAACCATTCTTTCAATGGCGTGGCACGCCGATCAGGGTTAATGTTAACCTCCAGGCATTGACCAAACTGGGGTATTCTGTGGATTTGCTAACACTTCCAATTGGTGAAAAAATTCAACACGAGGGCGTGAATATAATTAGAGTCGCCAACCCTTTTCGAATTAAGCAGATCCAAATCGGGCCATCATTGTAT
>JABMQA010001346.1 GCA_013203545.1 Bacteroidota bacterium | reverse complement strand
CTTCTATAGAAACAATCAAACATTGCATATCAATTCCGGAAAAAATTATGTAGCAAATCCGAATCGTACACCCTCACCGTTTTTATTAAATTATATCGATGTTAAAAACCATGGTATTATCTCTTATGAGATAACCCGGGGCTGTCCATTTCAATGTACTTACTGCCAGACTGCCACCCTTCCGTTTCGTCATTTTTCTGTGGAAAGAATTTGTTCGGATATTCAATATTTTATAGAAGAACGGGTCAAACAAGTCAGGTTTATCGACAGTAATGTCGATTTACATCCCGATTTTGTAAGCCTTTTCATCGAGATAAAGGCAATAAACTCAAAACATGGGATTAAATTTTCCGGATTTTCCTACGCCGAACATCTTACAGAAGAAAAAGTCAGTTTATTAAAAGAGTGCAATTTTACGTTTATGGAAATAGGGCTTCAGACCATTCATCAAAATACCCTTAAGATTCTTCACCGTACCAGACTCAATAGAGACGCGTTTATCAGTGGGCTTAAATTATTGGAAAAATATGAAATAACCTACCATGTTGATACCATTATCGGCCTTCCCGGAGAAAGCTATCACGATTATAAAGCAACGATTGATTTTTTGAATGACCATACTGTTGATTATATACAGGCCTTTCCACTGATGGTCATGCCCGGAACACGCCTGAATGCCATGGCTGAATCGTTGGGTTTAAAACATCAGAAAACACCGCCATATTATCTGATCGAAACAGACGCCATCAGAAGAGAAGAGATTGTGGATGCTAAGGGAAAGTATCATCGAGTCCCAACGCAACCATCGAATGTTAATTATACGTTCCTTTCTAAATTGAATGGTTCGGTTTTTGATATCAATGTATCTGATCAGAAGGATATATCTTCCTTCACCGAAATTCATGGTTTCAATAAACTGATTATCGATATGAAAGGCGGTGATAGAGGGGACAAAGATTATTTGAAAAATGTGAGAAACATGCTCCATGAAAATAGAATGGGGAGAAATATTAACTCACCATTTACAGCATGGTTCAAAATTCAAAGCCCTGAACAGGATTTTTTGCTGATCAAATCTTGTTTGGACCGGATTGTTTCTGCAAATCCTTTTATTTTAATGAATCTGATCATTGAAGCAGACCAGCCTTTTTTACCTGATCAAATGGATGAATTGACTGACTCTCTGCATTTCCAAGAGTTTCGCATGGGATTGACCAGAAGAAAGAAGAGGTTCTTGAACCATTTTCTTCTGTTACCATGGTCGGTTCTGCAAATGCAAAACAAGGAAATGCAAGAACAATTGAAAAATTCAAATAGGGTAGTGTGGTCGGTTGACATATCAAGAGAAATTGAATGGGATGAGGAAATAAACCTGATACATCAGATGGTTAATGATCCCAAAATATTATTTCGGTTTCAAAATGGTTGTGAGAAAGAAATTGTCTTTAAGGTACTGAGATATTTAAACCGCCATAAGTATGAGAAATCGTATTTTACGAACAGTGCATTATATTATGCCATGGAGCTGCTGTACATGGAAAACACAGCCACTTCCCCGGCATCAGCCAGCGTCGTACAAGCGCCTGTACCCTACGAAAAAACAATAACATATGAATGCGGCGGGCAAACCTGGGTGCAAACAGTGGATCAACCGATAAAACACGTAAAAGATGTCAGCTTTCAAGTTGCATTTCGTAAAAAATTCCCGCATGAACTGACCGAGCCTCATGATAAGTAATTACCGAATTTTTGGACTCAATATTGCTTCTGCCATACCATTACCGGCGCCAATAATAACAATACCCACTCCAGATGTCGCCATTGAATACGGCGAGGTTTTAAATTCATTGATTAATCTCCATATGGTAAAAGGGTTGAAAAACTTTTCAGTTCAGATCAAGCCGGGTGAATGCCTACTGCATGTCAACCACATCGCACGGTATTATGTTGCGGAAGGCAGACGAATTGTTGTGCAGCCTGCCCTGGTACTGAAAAAGAGAACGTTCTCTTTTTTTATTGGCTCCACTATAGTTGTCCCGCTCCATCAAGAAAAAGTGTGCTGGTATTCTTAAATAAATTAAATAATGGCTAAAATTTCGGTGGTGAAAAGTTAAATGAGCGCCATCTGCGGCATATTCAATCTGGACGGAGGACCTGTCAGCCCGCAGGAGATGGAAGCGATGATGGCAGCCCTGTGCCACAGGGGCCCGGATGGGTCCGGGGTAATCCTGGATGGGCCGATAGGGTTGGGGCATCAGATGTTTCACATTACCCCAGAGTCGCTGGAGGAAAAACTTCCCTATCACAAAACAGATAGCGGCCTGATCATCACTGCCGATATCCGGATCGACAATCGGAACGTGCTTTTTTTAGCCCTCGGGCTAAGCCCCTCCGATCGAAGTATCCCGGAT
>JABMQA010001345.1 GCA_013203545.1 Bacteroidota bacterium | reverse complement strand
GATCATAAGCTTTAAAAAATACTTAACCGGGATAATTTCAATGGATAATGAAACCTTTGAAATGGCTATGGATTATTTGGAAATTGAAAAAATCCGCAAAGGGGAATATTTTATGCAAAAACATATGGTGTAAATGTTACCGGATTGGATATTTCAGAAGAAATGAACAAAACTGCTACAAAAAGGTCAAAGGAAAGTGGTGTAAGTGATAAGGTAAAATTTGTTTTGGGCGATTCGCAAAACTTACCTTTTGATGACAATACCTTTGATGTAGTAATTAATGAATGTGCTGTGGGCATACCTGATGATTCGCAAAAAGTATTAAACGAAATGCTGCGGGTAGTCAAACCTATGGGTGCAGTTGCCATTCATGAATCAACCTGGAAAAAGCCATTAACAGAACAAGAAAAAGATGAAATTGCCGAAAGATATGGAACAACACCTCTTGAATTCAATGAATGGAAAGAAATGTTGGAAATAGCTGGTACCTCAAATATTATAACCGAGTTTGAACAATGGTCAAGACCTGAGATGTTTTGGAATATTAGGAAGGATAGAACGGTAAAAAGCCACAAAACCATAATGTCAATAAGAGAAAAGATAATAACAGCTTACAGGATTTTTAAAACTTATGGTTTGAAAGGTGTTATAAAAGTATTTGAAAACGAAATTTTTTTCTTTAAAACTGTATTAAACGGTGAATTAGGGTATGCACTTTATAAGGGAATAAAAAAGCCTGGCAGATAATAGGAAATTAGTGATCGGAATGAAAAATTTGATTAAATATGAAACAAGCAATTTTAACCGGATTAATTATTATCATCATGACAGTATCAGTTAAATCACAATCAAACAATGACTTCATTGATTTTAGCGGTAAGAAAATCACAGCATTTGTTCTAAATGAAGTTGTACAACAATTGAAAGAACTTGGAAATGGAGATACTATCCAAATCAAGGTTGACAATTATGAAGCAATCGATAATGATTTATCAGCCTGGAGTAGGATAACGGGAAATCAAATTGAAATAATTGAGAGTGAGACAAATTACAAGATCTATCGAATAGACAAGAGGGAACGTATTACATCAAATAAGAAGTTTGCATTAATAATATCGGACAAAGGGTTAGAAGAACTCCTGTCCCCCCTTGGATTTGCCTGGGCTGCTGCTGTTAGCGGAATGGAGGTTCATATTTATATTCAGGGACCAGCGGTTAAAATTATGAAAAATGGATATAAAGAAAAGCTTAAAGGATTTAGTTCAATATTTAGCAGCTTTGCCCGAAAAGGTTTGTCTCAAATAGGACATATTCCTCCTCAGGAAAAAATTAAAGAGTTAAAAAAACTGGGCGCAAAATTTTATTTATGCCAACCTTCAATGGATCATTTCAAAGTGAAAAAATCCGATTTAATATTTACAGATTTAGTTATAGCAGAATATGTTACATTTTTGGAAGTACTGGAAGATTCGGATATAAAGTTCTTTGTACAATAGCTGCAAATCAGAAAGTACCAATTGCATAACCCTCAGAAAGCATATTAATTGACAGAATTAGCACCAATTATGGAGAAAAATATAGAAGGGCTCTGGTTACAATTTCAGGATAAACTAAAAGCATTTATTTTAAGTAAGATCCCTGATGAATCAGTGGTTGATGATATTTTACAGGATGTATTCATCAGGATACACACCAATATTGACAAGCTTAATGATGATACGAAGATTCAATCATGGATTTACCAAATAACCCGAAATTTAATTGCTGACCATTTTAGGGCCATAAATAAAGAAGGCCGGAAATTGCCATATCTTTTCGAAAACGTGGAAGCCTCCTCCGACGATTTTATGACAGAGGCATTGCAGGATATGGTTAAAATGATGGATGATTTACCACCTGAGTATTGCGAAGCCATTTGTTTAACTGAGTTAGGGGGAATGAGTCAGAAGGCCTATGCCGAAAAGATTGGCTTATCCTATTCCGGGGCTAAATCACGTGTGCAAAGAGCCCGTTTGATGCTTAAAGATAATTTGATGAAATGCTGTCATTATCAATTTGATATATATGGTACAGTAATCGACATACATCCGGAAAATTGCTGTTGTTGCAACGAATAGTACCTGCTTCAGGAAAGTGGTAAGATTTAAATTTCACTTTTCCCAATTTTATCTGCGTCCATTTCCTAAACACGCCGTCAATGAAATAAATTATTGAAAATGTGTTTAACCATTAAATTTCATAATTATGGAACAGATCATAAAAATCGCAGTGTTTATTCTTGATTCATTTGTGCACATATGGCCTTATTTGTTAATTTCAATTCCTCTGGCAGTTGCGGTGCAAATAACCGGAGCGGCAAAGTTTATTAACAAAGCATTAAGTAAAAATCCCGTTGTTTCGATTCTTTTAGCCACTATTGTGGGAGCATTCAGCCCATTTTGTTCGTGTGGCGTAATACCGGTAATCGCATCATTATTGATAGGTGGCGTGCCACTAGCTCCGGTCATGTCATTCTGGATTGCTTCCCCTTCGATGGATCCTGAAATATTTTTTTTAAGTGTGGCAACTATAGGCTGGAAATTGTCGGTTTGGAGATTGACAGCCACTTTTGCAATTAGTCTGTCATCGGGTTATATCACTCACTTTGCCATTCTAAATGGATTCATAGGGAAAGATATACTTCGTCAAAACCAGGCTTCACCCGTTAAGAAACCATGGCAATTTTTCTGGACTATTATTATTGATGGATTAAGGTATGCATTTGCATCAATGAAATCCTCCGCCAAAGTTTCGGTTCAATTAGTAACTGCCAATAATTCAATAAAACAGCAAGAAATAAATTGCTGTGTCGCGGTGAAAGAACTTGATTCCGAACCCGAGCCAATAAATCCGGAGGTGGAAAAATCATGTAATACATGCGCGCAGAAAGGGATTCCAACTGTTTCCTTTGGTAATAGACTTTCGATTGAGACATGGAAAGCATCCCTTATGATAGTAAAGTTTATGACCCTTGCCTTCTTTATTAATGCGTTGATTACCTTTTATGTACCACAGGATTTTATATCCAGTCTTTTAGGTGGTGATGGTGCGCTTTCAGTAGTAATTGCATCTTTGGTTGGGATTCCTGCATATACAAGTAATTTAACGGCTCTGCCGCTAGTAAGCGGACTATTATCGCTGGGGATGAATCCAGGCGCTGCACTCGCTTTTTTAATTGCAGGGCCTACAACAACATTACCGGCAATGATAGCGGTCTGGGGTATTACCAAACGTAAAATATTCTTGTTATACATCTCTTTCTCGCTTATTGGAGCAATGGCGTTTGGATTGCTATTTAACATTGTTAATTAAAAATTATTAAATTTGAGATCTATAATATGACAAATTATTATTCGAACCTGCTAAACGCAAACAAATTGCAGAGATGTTACGAGGTAGCACCTGCAAGAGTCAAACAATTTCTGGAAGCAGAAATAGACTTTGTGTTGAATAAAATCAGCCGGAATGATGCAGTATTGGATTTGGGATGTGGATATGGCAGGGTAGCAATCAGGCTATCGGAAAAAGCAAAAAAAGTTGTTGGAATTGATATTTCAAAAGACAACATCCAATTGGCAAAACAAATAATTAGAGCCAACGAGAATTGTGAATTTTACACAATGGATGCCATTGATTTGAAATTTGATGACAACTCTTTTGATACGGTTATTTGCGTCCAAAATGGCATCTCAGCGTTTAAAGTTAATCCGTTAAACCTGATTAAAGAATCCATTCGGGTCGCCAGAAAAGGCGGTACTGTTCTTTTCTCGTCCTACTCGGATAAATTTTGGGATCAAAGGCTTCAATGGTTTCAAATTCAAGCTGAAAATGGCCTGATAGGCGAAATTGATGATAGCATCACCAAAAACGGAGTAATTATCTGCAAAGATGGGTTTAAAGCAATAACATATTCCGGGCAGGAGTTCCTTGAATTAGCTTCCAACTTTGATGTTCAAGCCACAATTCATGAAATTGACAATTCGAGTGTATTTTGTGAAATGGTAGTAAATTAAAATACGCAGCCATTAAAAAACTTAATATGAAACTAAAATGTATATTTATAAAAGTGTTATAACAGCAATATTAATGCTACTGCTTTGTATTGTAAATAATTTAGTTCAAGGTCAGGAAACAGAATTAAAATCTGAAGAAAATTCTGAAACATTCTATTTTAAGAGTGAGTCGCTTTTTATGTGTAATATTAAGCTACCTGGAAACTTTAATCCTGCTGATACACATACACTTGTTATTGGGCTTCATGGAGGAGGATCAACACCCGAATCTTTTATAAAAGTCTGGGATGATGTAAAAGATGTAAATTTCATTTATGCCACACCGCAGGGTCCCTATCCTATACTTTTTGATAAGTTAGGCAATGAATGGTCATTATGGAGTTCGCCAGATTTAAAAATCAGGGAACAAGCCGGAGATCTAATCAGCGATTACATTGCTGATCTGGTGAAGGTATTAAAAGAACGGTACAAAATTAATGATACCTATTTATCAGGGTTTTCTCAGGGAGCCGTTTTTACCTATGTCGCAGGTTTACAGAATCCTCAACTTTATAAAGGGATTTTAATCTTTTCTGGTCCCGGGATTTTTGAACCCTTAATGAACTTTGATGGTCCATTTGCATCTGACTGGATGAAAGCGGAGTATCTAAAACCTGCAAATCATTTAAGAGCTTTTTTAACTCATGGGATTAAAGATCAATCTGTAAAGTACGAACTTGGAGTGAAATCAAAAGAAATCCTTACAAGTTATGGTTACGATGTTACTTTTCACTCTTTTGAGGGTGGACATACAATTGATCCTGAAATGTTAAAACTAGCGTTGGAATGGATAAATAAAGAATGAAAATATTAATAAAATCTAACATTATGAAACAAATAATAAAATTGGTTATCGTACTGATTCTGGGATTTGTAACAAGTAATGCTTATTCTCAAAGTAAACTAGTTGACGACATTTTTTTCAGCGCCTCTCTTGATACAATCCGTGATT
>JABMQA010001344.1 GCA_013203545.1 Bacteroidota bacterium | reverse complement strand
CATTAATCCAACCCGTACCGGGTTAACTGTGGTTTTAATGGGTAAATAATAAGGCATAAATAATGTGATTTTCAAGCAATCTATCATCGAAACTTTATGATAAAAAATGAAGATTATACATTATCCAGTTATTTCCGGACA
This sequence comes from Bacteroidota bacterium, assembly GCA_013203545.1. Classification (GTDB taxonomy): domain Bacteria; phylum Bacteroidota; class Bacteroidia; order Bacteroidales; family 4484-276; genus JABMQA01. Next base: position 2,186 of record JABMQA010001344.1, on the reverse strand, counting down.
TAACTATCGAATTTATCCGTAGTTCTGGGGATATAATTTAAAATGTTTCACTTAACCAAAACAATGCGGGACAAAACCCGATATTAATTCTTCCCACCAAACAACCTTTTAACGATCCCTTCAAAGGCTTCCAGTTGCACATCATCAAAATCAAGATGTGTTACCATGCGAACAGTTTGCTTTCCAAAAGCCACAACCAAAATATCATTTTCAGCCAACGTTTTTATGAATGCTTCTGATGGCATGTGATCATTAAGTCTGAAAACAACAATATTTGTCTCGATGGGCAGTACTTCTTCAACAAAAGGGAGCTTACCCATAATTTCTCCAATTTGCCTTGCCCTGCTGTGATCATCCTTTAACCGCTTAATATGATGGTCCAAAGCATAAATTCCTGCCGCAGCAAGGTATCCAGCCTGTCGCATACCGCCGCCGAAAACCTTTCTTACGCGTCGCGCCTGTCGGATAAAATCCTTTGAACCAATGAGCAACGACCCTACCGGCGCTCCAAGACCTTTTGACAGACAAATGGATACCGTATCGAAAAGTTGCCCAAAATCATTTGTACTGCCCTTTGTCTCAACAAGCGCATTGAATAACCTTGCGCCATCCAGATGAATTTTTAGCCCGTTTTCCCTGCATACATCATGTATCCTGGCAATCTCAGCCAGACTCCATATACTCCCCCCTCCCCTGTTACTGGTATTTTCAACCACTACCAGGTTGGTTACCGGGTGATGAATATTATCGGGATTAATATTATTAACAACGTCTGTGGCAGTGTACCTGCCCCGGTCGCCATGCAACAATCTTACGGAGCATCCTGAATTAAAAGCAATCCCTCCACCTTCGTAATTATAAATATGGGCTGTTTCGTCACAAATCACCTCGTCACCGGGCTGGGTATGAACCTTAATGGCAATCTGGTTGGTCATGGTTCCTGATGGGCAAAACAAAGCCGCCTCTTTACCAAATAAATCCGATGCCTTGGCTTCCAGCGCAATAATAGTGGGATCTTCATCAAAAACATCATCACCCACTTCGGCGCTGAACATGGCCTCAAGCATGTTCCTGGTCGGTTTTGTTACCGTATCACTTCGAAGGTCAATTTTCATAATTGCAATTGTTTGGGCAAAATTATTGAATTACCCGGAATATCGGACTAATAAACCTACCAGAGAAATTAATCTCGCGAAGCTGCAAAGACGCAAAGGTTAAAACCAAAACATATGAGCACCTACAGTTTCTTAATGAAATCAATATGATGTTTATGAAACGCGTTCATAATTAGTGCTTTCTTTGCGGCTTGGCGCCTTTGCGAGAGACTTTTGAATGCTTCAGGCTAATAGATTATTTGCTATCAATGCAGTTCTGAATGGCTGGATCGATATATAAAATAGATTAGAAATAACGTAAAGTCTCATTTCATACACTCCTACCTATGGAAAATAAGGCTTAATTGAATTTACGACCAGCCGCTACCGCGAAATTATTAAAAAAATCAAACAGTTTCTAATAATCTGCCAAAGCTTTCGTTAACAATGGGTAAATCCAGATTCAGGTAAAAAAATCACCAATACTTAGCAGAGAATGTTTGCAAACTTGTTATTACAAACCAGCCGGACTGCACAGGCAGTTGCAGATACCACAATGAACGCCATGGGCGGCGAAGCAGGGGAGATCAGCATGTCGATCTGGGAACTCACCATGAAAGGTGGATGGATCATGCTTATCCTCGCAGTTTTTTCAGTAATCGCCATCTACATTTTTATCGAACGCTTTTTCACCATCAGCAGCGCTTCGAAGGAAGACAATAATTTCATGAACCATATTCGTGATTTTATCCATGAAGGGAAAATTGATGCGGCACTTGCCATGTGCAGAAAAACCGCCAACCCTATTGCCCGTATGATTGAGAAAGGCTTGTTAAGAATTGGAAAACCGTTGAGCGATATCAATGCCGCCATCGAAAACGTCGGCAAACTTGAAGTTTCAAGGCTGGAAAAAAATATCGCCACACTGGCAACCATAGCCGGTGCAGGACCAATGCTTGGATTTCTCGGAACTGTGATCGGGATGATCCGTGCATTTTACGATATGTCGATGGCCGGAAACAATATTGATATTGCCCTGCTTTCGACGGGTATTTACCAGGCGATGATCACAACAGTTGCCGGGCTCATTGT
>JABMQA010000118.1 GCA_013203545.1 Bacteroidota bacterium | reverse complement strand
ATATTACCCCGTAGTCAAATTTTTTTTTTATGGGTTTGCATTACGATTTGCCGGTTTACCGTGTTAAATAAATCTTAGATTTAGCGAAGCTATTTAACGGGGTGAACAAGGCTTGCTATGACCTATTGCTTGATATCTTTCTACCCTGTTAAATAAGGCAAAGCCTTCCACAAAGTGAATTTAACAGGGTGAACAAAGGATTTTAGCAGGGAGTATAAATATATGGTTGGCGAAAGCATACAATAGCAAACCGTTGATTTGTTAACCTTAATATTTAGGGCAAAAAGCCGCAAAGGTATGTGGATGATTTAATCATCGTCCATCCGGTGGTGGAATTACGTTTACTTATCAGGTGGAATATCTAAATTTGTATCGAATAGAAGAATTACGTTGGGTAAACCGGGATCGGTAAGAAAGGGAGAAAAAGAGTGTTGATTAAGATAATAAGACCATTAGAAAAAGTTGGAAAAAACAATTTTTGCCGATGTTTATGTAAGAAAATCGAACATTAATTTGTTTATTTTTAAAACATGTTTTAGTTTTGCCCGGAAAAACAATTCGATGAAAACAATAACACAAAAAGAAATTGGACAACGGGTGTCCGAATTAAGGAAAAATAAAGGATTTTCCCAGGAGGAGTTGGCCAAATTACTTGAAATGTCCCGCCCATCAATAACCCAAATTGAATTGGGGAAAAGAAATCTTTCTGTAATTGAACTTAAAAAGATGGTTGATACATTTTCCATTTCAATGGATAAATTGCTATCCTCAGATTTCAGTGTAAGTGAAATATTTATTGATGAAAAAAGCCATCCGGAGGAATCGGAGATCAGGATATCAGTGCCAAAATTGAAAGTGGGTAAATTTAAAGACCTGTTGCTTTATATCCTCGAAAAATGTGCTGGTAAGCCCAATGTTGGTGAAACCGTTCTTTACAAACTTTTGTATTTCTCCGACTTTAATTACTACGAATTATATGAGGGGCATTTGAGTGGTGCAGAATACCGAAAACTTCCGTATGGCCCTGTGCCTCAAAAATTAGACGTCATTATTAATCAAATGATTGAGGGTAATCAATTGAAGAGAATTAGGGTAGATTATCATGGTTATCCTCAGACGAGATATTTACCCTTAGTAAAGCCTGACCTCTCAGGTATAAATGCCAATGAAAAGGATGTAGTTGATAAAGTAATTGACCTATATTCTGATTGGTCAGCATCAGCTATCAGTGATTACTCACACAAAGATATGCCGTGGCTGGCTTCAAAGGATGGTGAAATAATAGATTATGAATTGGTGTTTTACCGCGAGGCTCCATATTCTGTTAGGAACTATGATGAAATGGTTGATACGCAATGATATTTGAAGAGTTAGATGTGTTTAGAAAGGACCTGAAGAAACTTTCAAAGAAATACCGATCGATTTATGAAGATGTGGATGTTGTAAAGAAAGTACTTGATGTATATCCGGATGAGCGAAGTCCCTTCAGTTTTCGAATTGATAATTTGGGGATTAATACCTGTATCATAAAAGTAAAAAAAATTGCGAGTAAGAGTTTCAAAGGAAAAGGCATCCAATCAGGATTTCGAATCGTCTATGCTCATTTTCCGGATGATAAAATAATAATCCTGATAGAAATTTATCATAAATCCCATAAGGACGTTGAAGACAGGGATCGAATACTCAGTAACTTTAAATAATGCCTGATAATATCTATCTTTTTTGAATTTTCACATTAAAGGCAGTTCCATCTTCGCCCTGAATTTTCATAATATAAAGTCCGTTTGCTTTTCCTTGTAAACTATATGGAATGTCTGAATTTGGGGGAAGGTTTGAAAAAACTTTTTCTTCCAATAATTGGCCTTGCACATTGTAAGTACCAACCTTTACATTTCCTCCTGCACCATAATGAAGAGTAAAACTTCCATTTGTAGGATTAGGATAAACTTTGTAATCCTTCACTTCCTTCTCCAATTCATTCTGTTTTTCGAGTAAATCCCGATTAATGATTTGGGGGCCACATGTGTCAGTATTATTACAAACATCTGTTCCAATGAAATATCTTTCCCAATGT
>JABMQA010001343.1 GCA_013203545.1 Bacteroidota bacterium | reverse complement strand
GCCGGAACAAATCCATACTTCGCCAATCATAACATTTTGCAAAGTGTCGTCATTGATAGTAACAAAATAGGAGCCACCGGCTTTTGGGGTCGGTAATTTGAGATTCCAGTCGCCATTTTTGTCAACAACAGTTTGTACGGTTTTATTGTTCCAACTTCCCATTATGGTGATATTTTCATTCGGTTCGGCCCATCCCCAGAAAGGTGCTTCAAACTGTTGTTGTAACACCATATTGTCAGCGAATAATGCAGGAAGTTTTACTTGTGAAAACAGGGTTCCTGCAAACAGGAGGATAATTGGTAAAATTGTTAATTTTTTCATATTGAAAAGTTTTATTGCGTTTTCTTTCATTTTCAAATTTCTTAATCAAACTATTAAAGATTGAGTCCACTCCGAAAAGCAAATCAGCCCCACAAATAATAGAATATTAATTGTTTAAATGTTTTTTGTTATAAATATTTTGTTTATCTTAGCAACGTATTTTTAATGTAGTAGTATATGTTCAAAAAATCAGCAGAATCAATCCAACAGAATCTTTTTACATCTGGAACATCTTTATATTCAGGCAAGTCACTAAAACTATATGAAGATAAATTAGCATGGCAGAATCAATTTCGCAAACAAGTTACCATGCGAATTAATGAAAGTTTGTTCAGCCCTCTTTATTGTTCAAACAATGGCAGTCCTAATGCTTCAATACGGGTATTGGTAGCCATGATGGTTCTTAAAGAGGCACAAGGTCTAAGCGACCAAAAGCTATTTGAAGATTGTCGTTTTAATATGCTTACACGTAGTGCATTAGGCTTGCTTAATGCAGGTGATCCAGTACCAACAGAATCTACATATTACTTATTCCGTAAGCATGTGAATGATTATGCAAAAGCAGGAAATAAGAATCTATTTGAACTTTCTTTTGCTGATATAACCAAAAACCAATGTGCTGAATTTGAAGTTAGTGGCAAACGTATCCGCATGGATAGCAAGTTATTGGGCAGTAATATTGCATGGCTTAGCCGTTATGAATTGATTCATGAAACACTACATATATTTTATAAAGAGGTAAAAGAAACAAGTACATTTGATAAAGCAACCAAAGAAAAATTAGACATGTTGCTTAAGATGGATGGTCAAAAAGTTGTTTACACCTGTAGCAGTGAAGATGTCAAAACAAGACTTCAAAAACTTGGTGAATTGATATATAAAATATCACCAATGTTCCAGGATTCTGTAAACCCACATTATTTAACTCTGCAAAAAGTTTTCAATGAGCAGTTTAAAGTGGACGAAAATAAAATTGTAGTTGGCAGGGAAAAGGAAGAAATATCAGCAAAATCCATTCAGTCGCCACACGATACAGACTGTCACTACCGCAACAAAGATGGAAACAAAGTCAAAGGATATAGTGTCAATATAACCGAAAGCTGTGATGACGGCGATGGATTAAATCTAATTGGCAATGTCGATGTGAGAAATGTAAGCACTTCTGATGTTGATTTTTTCCAAGATGACATTAATAATTCACAAGAAGTATTTACTGAAAAACCAAAAGCTATACATGCTGATGGAGCTTATCATAGCCCTGACAATCAAGCATTTTGTAAAGACAATGACATTGACTTATATCTTCATGCTATTCAGGGGGCAAAGGGAAGGTACGAATTTAATTTTTTGGAAAATGGGGAACTCACCATCCTTGATACCAAAACGGATGAGTTCGTTGAAGTAACAAAGATTGCAGGTAAAAACAATATCGAAAAATGGAGAATCAAAAATGAAAGGTCTTATCGCTACTTTACCCAAAAGGAAATTGATACCTTCTTGATTAGAAAGAAGATAAAGAAAACGCCGATTGAAACTCTACAAAAACGAAACAATGTTGAAGCTACGGTCTTTCAATTAGGTTATCATTATCCAAATGCCAAGAGCAGATATAGAGGTTTGATCAAACACCAAATGTGGGCAAATATTCGTTGTTTATGGGTGAATTTTGTCCGGATATTAAATTATATCCAACAATCATGTCTAAAAACTGGTTTTTTTGTCAAATATTTAACAAACTCTCTTTTCAATCAACTTTATTTGGCTTTTAAACGGCTTTTAACGGCAATATTGCCATATCATATATTATATTTCAAAAATATCGCATTATGAGACACTCAAGAAAAATGGGTTATCGGAGCGGAATCACACATAGAAAAATCAAAAATAATTATTGAGTCTGGCCTGAAACGTAAAAATTTATGTTGATAGTTATTGGATGACCTTTAAAAAATCAAATTTCCCCAACTTCCTTCTTTATTATTTCTTCAATATCTCCAAGTTTTTCAAGTGGTACTGAACTCAACATTCGGCTTAGGTC
>JABMQA010001342.1 GCA_013203545.1 Bacteroidota bacterium | reverse complement strand
TTCTCAATACGTTCAAATTCGTTATTTGGTTTTGGAATCATCCCATGCCCAATCATTAGCGTAGCTATGCCATTCAGGTTTGACAACTCACCGAGCAATGCCGAAGATAGGCGAGCGAATGGGGATACAACCAACCTTACATTTGTCTTTCCCAGCAAGTCTCTTAATTCATCCGATTCTCTGCGTAAAGACAGAAGACTTGCCCTTAAACCACGCTTGATCTTGTCGATAAATATATCGACAAAGCTGATGTTTTCGTAAAAAAAAGACTCATACCATTCGCTTTGAAGCCTGTTTGTAGTGGTATCAAAAGACTGTTTAAGAGAAGCCGTATCGCCCCGTTTTTCACTAAACATCTGGTCTGGCAATAATGGGAATATCAACCGCCCACTTCTTAGTGGAAATACAAGCAACTGAAAAATGCTATACAACAAGATCAATGACAAGTCCTTTTCATATCTGACTACCTCGACCACGTAGAAACCAGCAACATCTTTTCTGATGTTCTTTAATAACTTGCCTAAATTATATCCCCTCGTAGTTGTTAGAAGAAGCTTATTCCGATTGACACGCTTAAAAAACAAAAAGCGATGCATTTTATGCAGGACATTTATAAGAACCTTTTCTATGAATGATTGTTTCCTTGTATTCTTTACCTCAAAATTTAACGGGATTTCTGTAAATGCAACACCCTTTTTCTCTGCAAACCTTTTCGCGATCCTCCCTATGTACCTCTCATTATCCCGGATCAAGGGGTTTGCATTGGGTGGCAATTGTATAAATGTGAAAGCATACAGGGATTCAATTTTGTATTTCTTGTATATGGATGAAAGGAGCTCTGTAAAAAATAGAAAGTGATTCATGTAAAAACGAATCAAAAAAAGAAATGAATTATTGTATGTGTCTTTTATGCCATTCTCATCGAAAAAATGCAGTCTATTCAAAAGATATTGGTACCATTCTTCAGCCTTGAGTGACATCCTTTCGTGATGTGTGTTTGAAAAGTATTCCAGGGTATTTTCATATTTAATACCACGTCGTTTTAGATAGGCCTGCACTTCATACTGTAGCGCAATAATACAGAATAGTTCAGGCGGTTCAGCATGTTCTTCACAATAATTTAAGAAGGCTATTGCTTCGTCAATAAATTCTACAAAAACTACTCTTTTTGACTCTCTTCTCACCAATTTCCATTACCATGATTAAACAGCGAAAAGATATTTTTTTCTCGCTTCATTACTCTTCCTACGCTGTGTTCGATCACCGGATACGATTAAGGCTTTGATAGCCAGAGGTTACTTCAAAAACTCGGCCTTCAAACGACCAGAGCAATTTCAGAATGAACACGAGATTAATGGTCGCAAAAAATCCTAAGGATTTGAAACTCATATCTTTTTCAAAAAAACACGATAATGGTCTCCCTGCAAATTGATATCACAAAGTCGCTGAAGAGAGATTATCCTGCCAATAATATTTTCATCAAATTCATTTAACAACACGGTTTGTAAGTCCAATCCATTCGATTCTAAGTAGATCAATTCGAGACCAATATTATTACAAATAATCTCTATTGATTTTTTCGAAAAAAATAGTAAATGCCTCGCATTTTCGATGAATCTATATGGCGTAAAATCATTTTGAATAACATATTGCATCAACATACTCTCAGAGGATGGAACTTCAAAAACGATAACACCATGATTATTTAATATAGAACAAGCTTTTTCTAATTGGCCAAGAGGATTATTTAAATGCTCAAGAACCCCCCAAAAACAAATACAGTCATACTTATCTTTTGTTGTATATCTCTCAAAAGAAGTTTGCTCAATTTTAATTCCTAGAGAATTCGTTTTTTCGATGGCTGTCTGTGATAAATCTATACCACGGACATCCCAACCGTTCTTTTCTGCAATATGCAAAAAAGTCCCCGTACCGCACCCAACATCGAGTAGATTTCCTGGCTTATCAAATAGTGAATAAACTTGTTCAAACTTTCTTAATTCCGTTATATTTTCTCTAATATTTTTCCCCGGCAGGGTTAATTGCTTTACATACTCTTCATATTCACCATTTTCATACATTCTTTCCAAGAAATTACTTTTCAAATGTGGATTATTATAAATACAGTCGCAATATCTACAACGATAATACTTGAAATTATCAAATATTTTTAAAATCTTGGCATTCACTTTATTGCATATGGGGCATGCTGTCTCTTCAAAACAATTTTCTTTTTCTTTCCCATCAATAAAGAACTGGTTCAAATAATTTCGATAGGATTCATAAACTTTTTTTTGGGCTTCAATAGGTTTAAGTTTGAAAAGGTCAACACCAATTCTTTCTATTTCCTCAATATCAGCCATAATGCAACCCAAGTGAAATCAATTTTTCAGCAAGTTGAAAATCTTGTTCATAGCTAATTTTTAAAGCTTTTAGATAGGACAATGGGTATAAACCCAAATTACCGGAAAAAATTGCGTGCCCTTTTTTTTCATAACTATTCAAAAAATTAATTTTTTCCCAAATACATACCGGCCAGGCACATAATTGAATTGGTGAAATATTTTGGGTGGGGGGCAGTTTTCCTTCCAAATCAAAATTGACTGCTTTCCCATCGCAGAATGCTTGTAATCTTTCTTCTCTTACTGTAACAAGAGAGTCAAGATTCTCTTTTAAAAAGTGAGTAATGATTGCATCAATATCCTTGCTAAGAATTAGAGGGCATACAGGATTGATTTGAACTAAAATATCTGGATCTTTTTTTTTAAAAAAGTCATAGTTATACTCATCTGATGTCGCATTATCAGTGCCCAGTTTTTTTGGCCTTTTATAATATTTAACCCCTAAGTCTTCTGCAACCTTACATATCTCATCACTATCAGAATTAACATAGATATCAGAAAGCA
>JABMQA010001341.1 GCA_013203545.1 Bacteroidota bacterium | reverse complement strand
TTATCAAACTGTTCCACTTCACCACTTCTCCACCTGTAAATAGCTTGTTTGCCATCACCTACAATCATATTGAAGTTCCCTTCAGCGAGAGAGTTGTCGAGCAATGGCAAAAGGTTTTGCCATTGAAGAACCGAGGTGTCCTGAAATTCGTCCAATAAAAAGTGATTGTACCTTTCCCCCAGCCTTTCATAAATAAACGGCACCGGTTCATTTAGAACAATGTCGGCTATTCGTTTATTGAATTCCGATATGTGGACAATATTATTCTCTGATTTTATCTTAACCAGTACTTTTTCAATTTCGCTCAATACAGCCATAGGATACAGCTTGCGCTTTAACATCAAAAAGAGATTGTACTCGTCATAATTTTCGGCCAGGATATCCTGAATATTATTATAAATTTCAATTAGATTATCCTTTATGCCATCAATAATAATTTTGTCATCCTTATCGGTTTTTGAACCGTGCCATTTATTTTCATTAATAGTAGTTTCAACAAAAGAGTTAGGTGAAAGCTTATCGAATCGATAATCGGCGATATATTCGAAATACTTTGCTATTCCGTTCCGGCCACGATAAAAGGCCGTATTGGGCAGGTTTGTGCCTTTTATTATACTAGTAGCGTTTTGAGCTTGTTTTACAAGAGTTTGTTCAGTTGATTTAATGAACTCATTAACTTTTTTTATGATATTAAAGAAATCCTGAAGATTAAGTTGCCTGAGTTTCTCCAAATAAATCTGTCCATCTTCTTTCATCAGAGTTTCGGCAAAATCTTTCAGGTCTTTTTCAATATGCCAGCTTTTTTCATCTTCAGCTTTGGTTTCTGTAAATTTTATTAGTGCTTTTGTAAGCTTTTCGTTTTTGCCGGCTTCGCTGATTAAAAAATCGATGGTTTGTTCAATAAGAATGTTTGTGTCAAGCTCTACTTCAAAGTTTATTGGAAGATTTAAGTCGTGGGCAAATGTTCGGATTATTCGATGGACAAAACTATCGATGGTACAAATAGAGAAATCAGCGTAGTTATGAAGGATAAGTTCCAAAACCTTATTGGCCCGTAGTGTAATTGTCTCAGGTGATAACCCCGTTTCTTTGACAAGCTCCGGAAGAAGGAATTTTATCGCTGGCGAATTTTGGTCGGGTGTTGCTGAAGAAATATCCTTTAGATTAGTGATGATCCTTTCTTTCATCTCATTAGCTGCCTTATTTGTAAAGGTAATAGCAAGGATATTTCTGAATTTATTAGGCTGATTCAGAGTGATTTTAAGGTATTCCTTAACTAATGTAAATGTTTTTCCAGAGCCTGCGGAGGATTTATAAACTGTAAAACTCATATTGAAAATATTCAGACAATAAAGTTAAGAAGAAAAAATGAAAAAAATCCCGGTTTGTTTAATCAAAGCCGGGATTTTTTAAAAATAGGGAGAATATATGTAGATGGTAAAGATATTACTTGTTGTTTTTTACTAAATAATTATTTACAACTTCCTGTGTGTTGAACGGCAGGTCATCAACATCTTCTTCATCTTCAAAGTCAAAATGAAAAATGTCAATTATATTGTCATATATTTCTTTTGTGTCAAACGGAATATCATCCACATCTTTTTCATCTTCAAAATCGAAATAATAAATATCAAGCATGGCATAAGCCTGAGCCAGATGACCTTTACATACTAAATTGTCAACAATTTCCTTTGTATTAAAAGGGATATCATCAACATCCCCTTCATCTTCAAAAGAGTAATAATGATGATCCTTGAACCAGCTGGTACTGTGACTTTTTATCAAAAACTCTCTTGTGTTATCATCTTCACATTTCAATGTGTCAATCGGGTGTGTAAGTTTTATCAAAGTTGTTTCTACAGATGGCTTAGAATTGGCACAATCCATTTGAGATTTACCGGTTGATGGATTCGCAAAATTAATACTAAAAGTGAGTAAAAAGATTAATAGGTATTTTGCAGTTGTTTTCATTTTATTATTATTGTTCTTTATGTTGTTAACAAAATTCGTGCCATAATTTGTAAGGGGCAGATAATCAGAGCATTATGTAAGCATTATTTGTAATAACTTGTATCTAAATGTTCACTATACTACAGTTTTGTTCAAAATCGTACAGGTTTATAAAGAACGTTTGTTGTTTTTATCAATATGACGGTCACAAAATAGAAATTGTTACAAATTATTTAATTTTTTT
>JABMQA010001340.1 GCA_013203545.1 Bacteroidota bacterium | reverse complement strand
CATTTGAGATCTGACCCATGTTGGATCTTTGCCTAATAAACGAGCAGCTTTAGTAAATGTTACCCATTCTTCGGGTGTAGTTTCTTTTTCCCCTGTAGATACTCTAGCCCAGGCTTCCTTAAAAGCAGTTTCATCACTTCTTGAAGCTAAAGCTCTTTGCACATTGGCTTTCCAGGTTTCCGAGGCGTCTTTTTTGGGCCAGTCGATTCTTGACGCAACCCCTTCCAGAGCCAGTTCGCTGAAGAATATTTTTTCTTTATTTACGTATTCTTTCCAGTCATCTCTTATTCCATGCAGAACAAAGGTTGTATTGCCTTTTTCTTCATTAATAAGTACGATTTTTTGTTTTGATTTTATGACACAGATATAGTAGGGGTGTTCCCTTAGTGTCCTGGAAGAATCTGTGCTTTGATAAAGTTCGTATTCCAAATTCATTGTATTCATCAATTCTCCAAAATATTTGAGTCGTTCGACTGTATCATGCAGTAGCCCTTCTCCCTCGCCTTCCATTAAACGACCTTTGCCAGTGGTAAGTACAGCAGGAAAATTCACTACATCCGTATGAGAAGGAGGTCTGAAAACAGGTTTTTCATCTTCTGCCTTTTTTAGTCTTTCTTCTACAATTTTTTTTACATCAAGTTCAAATACTGCACCTGACCTTCCTTTGCCCTTTTTTTCATGTAAAAAATCATTTGCATCAAGAAGTTCTGCAATTTCATTTATACGCAGTCCTGATTGTCTGATTAGTTCAAATATTCGACGATTTAAATCTTGACGCAATTTTTCTTTGCTTTCTATGTGGGCATTGTCAGATGTTTTTGGATTGTGCAGTTTTTTTTCTAAGCCCATGTCTTTATTTTTCTATTACGAAATTAATTAGTTTGTTTTTGACGAAAATGGTTCTTTTGGGTTTCCCAGTGAAATATTTGGATAATTTGGGGTCCTCCTGTGCAGTGCCTGTAATTGTGCCTTTATCGCTGTCTGCAGGAAGTTCAATCAGTCCTCGTGTCTTGCCATTGAATTGAACTGCTATTTTAATTGTTTCATCCGTGATTAGTTTTTTATCAAATTTAGGCCATTCTTCGAGATGGATTGATTTTTTGTTGTTGAGATGTTCGTGCCAGATTTCTTCGGTGAGGTGCGGAGCAAATGGAGACAGGAGCTGAATAAATGTTGTGAACTGTTTTTCCGTTGGAGGTGTTTTCTCCATTTCATTGAGCAAAGTCATGAGTGCACTGATTGCTGTGTTGAAATGGAGGTTTTCGATATCCTCGCTGACTTTTTTGATTGTTTTATGAAGTGTGCGTTCTAGTTCGTTGTCTGATTGCGTTGGGTACGCGTTATGCGCCAGCTTCCACACTCGATTTACAAAACGAAATATTCCGTTAATGCTTTTCGGATTCCATGGACCAACGAAATTGTCATAAGGTCCGAGAAATGCAAGATACATGCGCACAGTGTCGGCTCCGTATTCAGATACTTCTTTGTCAGGATCTATAACATTACCTTTGGATTTGGACATTTTGTTTCCATCTGGTCCAAGCACTATCCCATGATTGCGGCGAACTTTGAATGGTTCGTCAAAATCCACAATGCCAAGATCGTGCAATGCTTTTGTAAAGAATCTGGAATAAAGTAGATGCATTGTATTGTGCTCTGCCCCTCCTGTGTAAAGATCAACTGGCAGCCATTGTTTCATTTTGTCTTTGCTTGCAAGCTCTTTTTTATTGTTCGGGTCAGTGTATCGCAAAAAATACCATGAGGAATCAACAAAAGTATCCATTGTGTCTGTTTCGCGTTTTGCAGGTCCAGAGCATTTTGGACATTTTGTTTTTACCCAGCTTTTTGCACGCGCCAAAGGCGAAGATCCATCATCTGTTGGTTTGTAATCATCCAGCCTTGGGAGTCTGACAGGCAGGTCACTTTCATCAACTGGCTCATATCCGCACTCCACGCAATAAACCATTGGAATAGGCGTCCCCCAATATCTCTGCCTGGACAAAATCCAATCCCGCAACCTGTATTCAGTGGATCGATAGCCCATTCCTTCCTTTTCTAAATAATCAATGATATCTTCGCGTGCATCTTCCCACGTTCTTCCTTTGAATTTTTCCGGTGCTTGCATTATTCCTTCAGGAGCATGGTGATAACATACTTCAAGATTTTTGATTTTTTCAGCTAGTTTTTTGTCAGAAGGAAACATAACAGGACGCAGAGGAATATTATATTTTTTAGCAAACGCAAAATCTCTTTCATCATGAGCACTCGAGTTTACAATTCCTGTTCCGTAATCCGTTATAACAAATGAAGCTACCCAAAGAGGCAGATCTCCCGTGCCAAATGGGTCCTCTATATATCGTCCCGTGAATATTCCATCAATATCATTTCTGTATTCAAATTCATTAGCCAGTTTTTTCTTGCGTATTTTTTCTACGAATTCCGTTACGGGTTTTTCATGCTCTGTGTTCTCAACCAGTTTGGGTATCAAAGGATGATCAGGCGCTATAACAGCGAAAGTTTGTGCCATGAAAGTCTGCGGAACAGAATCATAGACTTCGAATTCAATATTTAAGTCTTTGATTTTTTGTTTAAAACGTATACCCTCGCTTTTTCCAATCCAATTTCGCT
>JABMQA010001339.1 GCA_013203545.1 Bacteroidota bacterium | reverse complement strand
CTATAATGATACCTATTGGGCAGGGTTCCAGTTTGGTGGTATGAAGAAATCAACGGATGGCCTGGTTTGGGAGCAGGTTTCATATTTTGAAAATAAATCCGTGTATTGCATGGATTATTATGGCGACCATATGGTAGCGTCGGAGGTGAGTAATATTTACGGGATTTACTATTCGGTGGACGGAGGTGACAACTGGGCGCAATCGAATGGCGTACCTATGATCACTGACATGAAATTCGATGGTTGGGGCAAAATGTGCGGGATTTTCCCTGATCTTTTAGACTCTTCGGGATTGTGGGAATCAGACGACTTTGGAGAAACATGGGAGATTGTTTTTTACAGCGAAAACATGAGTTCCATTGGATTTGATGCTTTTGGTGAGACATTCGTTGGATGGAAGGGTGATATCGGAATAGCCCGCTACGATCCCAATGCTCCTCCACCCGGATTAATTTTCCTTAATCAGGGCTTACCTAACCTGAACATCAACCGGATCCAGATAAATCCAACCATGAGTGCCCCGGCGCTTTTTGTTAGTACCGAAGGTGGTGTATTTTATAGTTATGATTATATGGTTGGCGTAGGGGAACCGGAGGAAGTCGAAATTTCAATTTATCCCAACCCGGCTCATGATCAGTTGTGGGTTAAAGGCGAATGGATTGTTCGTAAAATTGAGGTTCTCACTTTAGCGGGACAAAAGGTACATGAATATTTGGTGAAGGAAAAGGAATTTGGGATGGATATTTCAACCTTAGATCATGGGATTTACATTGTAAATGTTGAAACTGAAAAAGGGGTGGTTTCCAAAAAAGTAGTTATCAGATAGGGGGCTAATCCTGTCAGGGTTACAAAATAATTCATCATGAAAAAATTATTCATTCTTTTCATCACATTATTGGTTTCACTTTCATCCAATGCATACACCTGGAACAGCCTTGGCGCAGATACGGCCAACATAACACGGATATGTTTTGCTGTGGCCATGCCTTACCATGCCTTATGCTCGGATGGGGGATTTTATCTCTATAATTATGGCACAAATGCGTGTGAGTTTGTTGAAGCCATGCCGGTGGCAGGTGTGGCCTATTTCAACCAGGATAAAGTCCTCGTTGCCCAGGGAATGGGAACCTTCTCCGACGGAGTTTATACGTATGATATCCAAACACATCAGTTTGAGGTGATGGAATGGTACGTGTATCCAACATTCCTGAATCACCTTCAACCTACCCAAACCTATTGGATGGGTAACCAATGGGATGGGATGATGAATTCTTCAGATGGGGTGTCATGGGGGAATGTCCCATTTTTCAATGCCAAGCCATGTTTAAGTTTTGCGGATTATGGGCAGCATATGGTAGTTACTGCCATTAGTGGGCTGAGCAATATCTACTGGTCGCCAGATAGTGGAACGGACTGGTATCATGTGGAGGATTTTCCGGGGATTACTGATATGAGCTTTGCCCCGGACGGGATGTTATACGGAGTTTGTCCCGGAACTTCGGCCACATCCGGATTGTATTTGTCGGAAGATTATGGCGAAACCTGGCAATTGATGTTTCAGAACGATAACCTTTCTACGGTAGGGGTGGATGCTTTCGGTGATATTTTTGTTGGATGGAAGGATAATGGGGGACTGGCGCGATATGATCCCAACGCCCCTCCACCTGGGTTCACCTATTTCAACTCGGGTTTGCCCAACCTGAATATCAACAGGATCCAACTCAATCCCACTATGAGCGCTGCGGCGTTGTTTGTGAGCACCGAGGGTGGCGCCTGGTACAGTATGGATTATATGGTTGGTATTGAATATCCTGAACGGCATAAATTTGAAGTATCTGTTTTCCCAAATCCGGCTGATGATAAGTTCCATATCAGGAGTGAAGTAGAAATTCATTCCATTCTACTGGTATCCTTTTCCGGCGGGATGGTATTTGCATCTGATATTTATAATACTGAATCTGACATTGATGTTTCTTCGCTTTTGCCAGGTGTTTATATTTTCAATTACATAGCGGATAATGCTTCCGGTTCGAAAAAAGTTATGATCCGGTAGGGAATGCAACCCTGACCAGGGTTTGTGCAACAGGCTCGTTAAGTTTGCAGATCGGGCATAAGTTTACAGATTCGCTGGCGGGGCGTAAAAATGTTTTCTATGTTGAACCATTAAATTATGATGAATATCTCCTATTTAATGGAGAGGATAAACTTTTAAAAATAAGGGAGTTATTCTTTAATGAAGAAAATACAGACGCATTATAAAATGTTATCGAAAATCAGCAACACAAATTTATTCGCGCTTTCGAAGAATATGGTGAGTTCTGAACTTTCGATTGAATAGGACCCCCCAACTTGAAACTTGCAACAAAATGGAGTAAGGGATAGCGCGCGGGATAGCGTGCGGGTAGTATTCAGGTCACTCCTTACAGCTAAAACCCACATCTACAATGATAACTGTAGCCTCAGGCCTGGCATTACCTTTTTAAACCCATCACTGATATACAGCTCGGGCATTGCTGAGAAATGCTTTCCAAAGCGGGCACCCACAGTAAACCGGAATGTATTTTCATCGAAAAAGCTGCCATTGCGCCACACAAGGTACGAAAGCCCCACACCAAACCATCTGGGCTTATCCGGGTTTTTTGAAGGGTTCAGGAAATAACTCACGCCTAAAAAGGTATTGATGTCTGTTGAATATTGTCCCTCCGGATCTTGATTGAAGATATAGAGCATGGATGCTTCCGCTTTAATCATGTGCCTCAGTAATGTTTTCTTTCCTATCATCACGCCAAGTTGAAGGTCCACGGAGGGCACCAATTTGTCCCGGACCAGCGAAGCAGCAACAGTTCCCGAAAAGCTTATCATGTCGTAAGACTTTGGGTCGATGTTTATTTCATGAAACTCCCCGTTGCCCTCCCCATCATCTAAAATCCAATTCAATGTAAGCTGCTTTCTGCGCATCGAAGGTTCTTCTTCTTTTGCAGTTTCCAGAATACCCGATACCATATCGCCGAACTTATAACTGTTCAGGTCTTCAAATAATTCCGGCCCTGACAAATAAATACTTGCACGGTTAGCCTTGTTGATGTTCATCACCAATTCGATTGGCATGGGCGATAGTGTTTCGCCATTTTGCAACACCTGGTAATTCTTATCACGCTCGGTAACGTCCTCAAATTTAATGGTACTCGAACCAAAGGGACCAACATGATAATATATTCTTACATAGCTCTCATCAATTTCGGGGTATTCAATTTTCAGGATATCCTTGTTGAATTGGGCGATCAGTTTATCAATGCTGTCACCGGGCTGAAAATGATACAAGTTTTCGCTAATTATCATCAGCCTGACATTTTCGTTAACCTTCACATTTAAAGTGTCCTGAAACTGGTATGTTGTTTTGTCGTCTCCCGCAAATGAAAAGGGGGCAAATTTACAAACGAGTATCATGATGAAAACAATTCTAAATTTTTTCATAGTGATTAATTTTTAAGATTTATTATTTGAGATTACAGCCCGGCCAGCAATCCTTTTGGAGGGTGGGCAGTAGCTTTGCTTTTGAAGCCCAGCCTGAAGGTAAAACTTTTCTTTTTTGCCGGTGCGTTCACCCGGTTCATATTGGGTTCGTTCAAAACATAGGTACGGTTTAAAGTTTTGGCTTTGGGCTTGTCGTCCATAATAACAAGCAATTCATTTTGGTATTGAATGATTTTTCTTTCGTCGGGGCTGTTAATTTGCATTGGTTTCAGTGTGGCCATGCTTACAGGGGAAATTGATCTATCCGGCTTTCGCGGTTCTGATATGCTTGATTGATTTGATGTTTCTGCAATATTTAAATTTTCCGAAATCAAAAATTGTTCTGTTACAGTATATTCAACACCATGGTTATCGATTACTTTGTAAGGATAGAGGGGGGATGCATCTTCTATTGAGATTTCAGTTTGCATGTTTTGTGTTCTATTGAAGGGCTGATACATTAAAAAATAAAATCCAAGAAGGATGATGATTGTCGCAGCAGCCGAAAACCAAAAAATAATCTTTCTACGGGGTTTGTTAAGATTTGCAGACACTTTTTCCCAGCCGGACTCAGCAGTCCAGCCAACACCAGGCACCGGCGCATGGTCGAGGCTGGATATTTGTTCTTTAAATAGGCTGTCGAAATTATCCAAGTTCATAACCTGTTTTTGTTTTAATGATTTTCGATTGTAATTGTTTCCTGGCTTTACTCAGTTGACTTTTGCTTGTGCTCTCCGAAATGCCAAGCATCACCGCAATTTCCTTATGTGAGTAACCCTCAATAAGGTGTAGGTTAATAACTGTACGATAACCTGTGGGGAGTTCCAGAATCAGGCTGAAAATATCCTCAGCGCCAAGGTCCGATTCAATTTGCCCGATAGCTACCAGTTCTTTCCCGTCCATATCTGTGAGGTAAAAATTTTCTTTTTTGCTACGCAGAAACATCAGTGCCTCATTCACCATGATCCTTCTAATCCATTTGCCGAGGCTGCCTTTTCCCCTGAATTCAAATTCACCGATGTTTTCAAATGCCTTTGTAAAACCCGTGACCAGCAAGTCCTGGGCATCATCCTCTTTCCTTACATACCGCATCAGCAGCCGAAATATGGGGTTGCTAAAAGTTTCGTACAGGTATTTCTGTGATTTCCTGTCACCTTTTGCGCACCAGTTTGCCAATAATTCTTCGCTTTTTATGCTTCGTTCTGCCATCTGCAAATAATAATGCAGGAAAAGATAAAAAGGTTGTCCGGGGATGAAAATAAATGTCTTGGATGGGAACACATGCTAGAGGAAAACGCCGCAAGAAATTAAATACCAGGGAGAGTCCCGTAACCCTGATAGCGATCCTATGATCAAACGGGATATCTAAGTAAAAATCCCGATCCCTGACGCAAGTTGTACATTCTTATTTTCCTGAAAACACTACATCAGAAATTGCCGATTTTAGGACGTTGTTATTTT
>JABMQA010001338.1 GCA_013203545.1 Bacteroidota bacterium | reverse complement strand
CGTCTGCAAGGATGATTTCGGGTTCGTTTACCAGTGCCCGTGCAATGCAGATCCGCTGCTGTTCGCCGCCCGATAATTCATGTGGCATTTTAAACCCTTTTGTTGGTAATCCTACCATGGCCAGCATTGCGTTGGTGCGTTTGATGATCTTTTCGTAATCCAGCCAGCCCGTTGACCGCATGACGAATTCAAGGTTTTCGTTAACAGTCCGGTCGGTGAGGAGTTGAAAGTCCTGAAAAACAATGCCGAGCTTTCTTCGCAGGAAAGGGATCTCGGTGTTGGTAATTTGCCTGAGATTAAAGCCGGTGATGGTGCCGTTGCCCTCCTCTATCCCCAATTCGGAATAGAGGGTTTTTAAAAGACTGGTCTTGCCGCTACCCGTTTTGCCCACAAGGTAAACATATTCACCGGGATAAATGGTAAGTGAGAGGTTAGAAAGCGTTAATAAATTTTTTCTGTAAACCGAAATATTTTCCAATTGAATGATGGGCCGCGATTCCATGATCTATCGGGTAAAGAGTTGTTTGTACATCTCCGGATAGATATTGATCCGGATTTTACCTGCCAGCGCCGTGAAAGCATCCTGGCCGGCATCTTTGTAGTTTGATCCGAGCCCGGTAATCTCACTAATGGTTTTGCGATATAGGGTGCGGCCACTCTGATCGTTGCAAACAAAACTTCCGTTAAGGCTTGCAGAAAACCTGCCCTCGCGCTCAGTTCCTTTGCTCGAAGTTGCATTAACCGTGATCTTATAATCACATACCGAAGGTTCTGCAGTTATTTCAAACCCATCCTTTGATAGTAGTTTGCTTAACTCGGTTTTTACATCGGTTTTATCGATGATATCGCCCATGTTTTCTTCAACTGTTTCGATATAAAATTTGGGTGAAATAATTTGAAACGGCAAAATATATTCATGAACAGCAAGGTTTAAAAGAAGTTTTCGGATTACCTGATCGCTGGTATTACCCTTAACCAGTTTTTCAAGATCGACAATTGAAGTGAGGTATTCGTTTTTGTTTTTAGTCTCTACCGGTCCTATGTTCAGGTTAAACTTTCCGTTTGCGCCGGTTACCGATTCTATGTTTTTTCCGGGTAAAAATGAAAAACGCGAAATAAATGCCAATCCTGCCAATGGATTATCCATGCCATCCAAAGCCTGGATATCCAGTGGGTCATATTCAGGTCTCTCACCCCGCATCACGTCAATTGACTTAACCGGGTAAACGATTCTGATGCTCTGCAGGCTGGACGTCAGGCCGGCCATCAAATGGGAGGTGTACGACTGGTTGGAGCCGTCGATATCGGTCCGGAGGTCTTCTCCCAGAAAATCTTTGACCGACTCAATCGCTTTGATATAAAACCTGATAGACTCCAGCGGGTTTCCCTTTGCGTCAAATGCAAGCGCTTCCCTGTAATTGCCTTCCGATTGATTGAGCGCCTTCTGTATCCGTTCGGATTTTATTCTTTCATATGTGACTTTTGAAAGCCTGTAATACACATAAAAATTGTCATTATTTTCCCAACTGTCGATCAACTCATAACCTTCAAGGTAGTTCTGTGTTGAAAGCTTTATCTTTTCCTTGTAATATTCGCTGTATTGATTATCCACTTCGTATTGGCCCAATACAGATGAGGAAGAAATATTTACAGAGATGTTGCCGGCGATATCAGATAATGCGTTCTGCCTGGCTATTTCCCGAAAATCATGGCTTCCGGATGATTTTGTGGCGATCCCAATACCATGGTAATAATCGCGGTCGATAGGTGTGGACTTAACCCACTGAGGCGCTAACGCAAGGGGATCAGCCTTTGTTCCTTTTTTAGCTGTGGAGCATGCAACGGCGATTAAAATGATAAAAATTGAATAGTAATAGTTTTTCATTTTTCAGGATCAAAATTGTTAATTTTTCTGGCTACAGATTCAGTAATTGATTTGAAAATATCATCGGTGAGCTGTCCGGTTGATTTTATATCACGGGAAGCCTTGAACAGGTTTTGCAGATGTTTGTAATTTGCTTCATTTATCGAATAAACACCATTGTTGTTTGTTGAAGGATAGATGTTTTCTGTACTGCCATCGTATTCGGCATAGTTTATTTCATCCTGTTCATGCTTACTTAAGCGATCGGAGAGTAGGACTTCACCATTGCTGGTATCGATCAGTTTATATGAGATGGTTACACTTACCTCTTTCTTTTGCGAATACTCGGTGTATTTAATCTTTTTGTCGTAAAATGAATTTTCGCCCGATGTTGTTGCCTTAACAACCAGGCGCTCAAATCCGGTTTTATTATCCGAAATCTTTTTACCCTCATTTGGTATATATGTGGTGAAATCGATTAGCAATACAGCTTTAATATTGTATCGGGTGGCCAGTTGGCTGAGTAGGGCCCGGTCGATACTTCCCGATGAGGAACCCAATGACTG
>JABMQA010000117.1 GCA_013203545.1 Bacteroidota bacterium | reverse complement strand
TTAGGGTAAAGGATGGCTTCGGTGGTTTTTATTTGTTGTTTGTTTTCATCCAGTCCAACAGTGATATTTCCTATGCTGTCTGTTTTCATTATAAAAACTTCCTTTATATCTGTGCTTGTTGGTGGTGTGGGACTGTAAGTGCCCAATATAACAATTCCCCCGTCGGGGTGTGCTTTCATCGAATATGCTTCGTACATGCCCTCTTCTCCGAAAAGAAATTTTTGCCAAATAAGTTCAAGGTCTGGGTTTAGTTTAAAAAGCATAATTTTTGTTGGCTCTTGCTGGACGCCAAGTTCATCACCCAAATTCCATGTTGTACATAAAATCAGGTTGCCATCGGGCAATGTATCCAGCGCATTGAAATGTGCTATATAAGACGCTGAATCTTTGTGACTTTCAAAGATAAATTGATTCAATACATTGCCATTTATATCAAGTTTATTCACCATTGAGTTAAACTCAAAATTAATGGCGTCCAATTTGTTGGATGCGACATACATAGAGGTGTCGCTTATCCGCAATATATTATAAGACAGGATTGATTCTTCAGGTATTGGGAATTGTGAAACTACTGTCATGTGAGGGTCAAATTCAGTAAATACTCCCAGGGCATTTAAGGTTATCGCCAAGTCAAAAGAAACTGTAAACAAATTTTCGGAGCCTGGAGATAAGTAGAAATCAAAAGGGAACAGTATTTGCCCGGTTGATGAGATATGGTAAGCTGAATGATGTTTAACACCAGATAATCCAATTTTGAAATAGCTCGGCGACTCCCATTGCCCAATAGTTATCTGACTCAAAACATGAAATGTAGTATCCCTGTAAATTACCTTTCCTGGTATTAGGCGTTCACATGACAATCCATCAAATCTATATTCATGGCTATCAACTACCTTCAGTTGCATATCCAACTTACGTAAAGAAATAAATGCATCCAGGTTTTGCCCTTCCCCAAAAAGATATATATGATTGTTGACTTCCAGCAATTGTGTACTTTCAAAGCGCTCGTGGTTTGTACCGGTAAAAGTCCATTCATTAATAATATCGCCAGTATCGTCTAACTCATAAATTGAACTCCAACTATCAATATTTTTTTCGTAGTACGAACAAAACAGCATATTCCCATCTGATTTAATCAGAATATCCCAGGGTTTATGAAAATTATCGTCATTAATTTGGGTATAGAAAGTTTGTTGGGGAAATATTGCCAGAGTGAACAGCATAACTGTTAAAATAGAAAGTGTAAGTTTTTTCTTAATTCTTTTTAAATCATTTTCAAATTATTATTCATCTCCATAGGAGTCCTTCGGACAATCCCAATTCAAAATTCAATATTCTTTTCCAATTTGACACTGGCCTGTCTTTTGGACGATGCCAGGTCGTTCCATCTTAAATTCAAAATTTTTCATAACTATGTTTTTATTGATTTTTTCTGTATTAAATTACAGGGCCAAATGTAGATTATTATTTTCAGAATAAAAACAACCTGCCTTGTCGAAAAGCAGAAATGTACCGGTTTATTGAGGGAATGTTGGGTTTTAAGGACGAATCCCGCATTTGGTTGTACATTCGTTTGTGTATATTTGTGTAATTTAGAAAGAAATCAAATTACGAAACAGATATAGAAGTAAATTTCAGCCGGCCACTGATATATATTATCGGGTTTTAAAATTTTTTCTATCACAGTTTCCCATCATCGTTGTATAATGCTTCCCAAATGAATACATTATTCCCGATCTTTGCCCCCTGAACTTTTTATATTGAAGATGACAACGAGCAAGCATATTTCCATACATAAAGCCACCGAAAACAACCTGAAAAACATCAGCCTCGAAATCCCAAAAAACAAACTGGTGGTGGTGACAGGGGTTTCCGGGTCAGGTAAATCCTCGCTCGTGTATGACGTGATCTACCGGGAAGCTGAGAACCTTTACCTTGGATCCTTCTCTTCCTATGCCAGGCAGTTTTTAGGTAAACTCAAAAGGCCTGATGTGGAAAGGATCACCGGTCTTTCACCGGCCATTTCCGTGAATCAAAAATCGGTTGT